>DASRZD010000746.1:0-2749 GCA_035686805.1 Armatimonadota bacterium | reverse complement strand
GGGCGGTTGTCGAACCACCGCAGCTTCTCTCGGAGCTTGACCACTTCCCCCACGATGGTCACGGCCGGCGACTTGAACTCGGCTTGTTGAGCCTTCTCCACAATGTCGCTCAGCGTCCCGACGAGCGTCTCCTGCTCGGTGCGCGTGCCCCATCGGACGAGCGCAACCGGGGTCGAGGGGTCCCGCCCGTTCTTGACCAGCTCGCTGACGATATTCGGCAGATTCTCAACGCCCATGAGGAAGACGATGGTGTCCAGCCCGGCAACCGCAGCCCAGTTGATTCGGGAGTCTTCGCCCTTTTCATGCCCGGTAATAATTCCCAAAGTGGACACCAATCCTCGTTGGGTAACCGGAATCCCCGCATACGCAGGCGCGGCGATCGCCGACGTGATCCCTGGGACGACCTCGAACTCGATGCCCTCGCTGACCAGGACCTCCGCCTCCTCGCCGCCTCGCCCGAAGACGAACGGGTCACCACCCTTGAGGCGAGCGACGGTCTTGCCCTCCTTCGCCTTGTCCACGAGCAGACGATTGATGTCGTCCTGCTTCATGGTATGGGCGCTCGAGGCCTTGCCGACATAGATCAGCTCGACATCCGGCCTGGCGTGCGCAAGCAGTGCAGGATGGACGAGCCGGTCATAGACGATCACATCCGCCCTGCAGATGCACTCCAGGCCCTTGATTGTCAGCAGGCCGGGATCCCCCGGACCAGCACCGATGAGATAGACCTTACCGTTCATGGTTCATCGTTCTTGGTTCTTCGTGGTTCGTAAACACAATAGGGTTCTGGATCAAGATAGTTGCCGGTGTACCCATACGCCCTCGCCCGGCAGCCCATGCAGACTCTTCTAAACTCACAATACCCGCATTTGCCATGCAGGTTATCCTCGTCCCTGAGAACCCTGAACACCTCGGCGCTCTCCCAGATGTCCTTGAAGTGCTGGGTTCCCACATTTCCAGCAGAAACCGGCAGGTAGCCGCATGGGTAGACCTCACCCTTGTGCGAGACGAAGCACACCGCCGACCCCGCCAGACAGCCCTTGGTCATCGCCTCGAAGCCGTGAGTCTCGGGGGTTATCCTGATTCCCTCTTCCTTCGCCCGCTGGCGCATGATGCGGAAGTAGTGCGGGGCGCAGGTTGCTTTGAGGCCGATCTTGACGTCCTTCGACCGGTCATAGAACCAGTTCAGAACGCGCTCGTATTCCTGCGGCTCGATCATCTCGTCGTCGGCGATCTCCTTCCCGCAGCCGGTCGGTACGAGAAGGAACATGTGCAATGCGACCGCTCCCCGCTCGATGGCGAGGCTCAGGATGTCCGGTATTTCGGCGATGTTGTGCTTGGTGACGGTAGTGTTAATCTGGAACGGCACGCCCGCCGCCTTGATGTTCTCTATGCCCAGCCAGGCATCGTCGAACGCTCCGAGAGTGCCTCTGAACGCGTCATGCGATTTCGCACTCGCACCGTCAATGCTCACGCTCACTCGCTGGATGCCCGAGTCCTTGATCTGCCTAGCAACTTCGGGAGTCACCAGCGTCCCATTCGTGGCAAGGGCAACCCGCAGGCCCTGTGACGTCCCATACTCGGCAAGCTGGAAGACATCCGGCCGGACGAGGGGCTCTCCGCCGCTCAGGACCAGTACCGGTTTGGCGAAGGAGGCGATCTGCTCGATGAGGGTCTTGCCTTCCTCGGTCGTCAAGTCTTCAGGGGATCGCTGATCAATGGGGCACGCGCGGCAGTGGATGCACTTCAGGTTGCAGGCGGACGTAAGCTCCCAGAACACGAGCCGAGGAATAAACTCTTTACTATGCATAGAGTGATTATAGCATCAAAATGGAGTATTGGAGTACAGGAGTATTGGAGTGATGGAAAGCTCCGGAATCCGGACCCCAGTACTCCACCACTCCAGCACTCCATTACTCCATGTTACTTATCTTCTCTTCACCAGTCGCACGATCGTGTCGCCGTCTCGGAACCGGTATCGCATGCCGTCCGTGACATTCTTCATGAGGAAGCGCCCGTATCCACCGGTATGTGTGGGCTCCTCCGGGCAGGTCACGGCGGTGTCGAACTCCCGACCCCGATACTTCAGCTCGACGGCAAGCTCTCGGGCAGAGGTAGAGTCCACCTTCACGCAGACCTTCGCATTGCCGATTCCATATTTTACCGCATTCGTGAAGGCCTCGCCGACGGCAAGCTGAACGTCCGCAATGTCATGAGGGTTATGAAGCAATCCTGAGGCAAGGAAGGACACGATCTTCCGCAGTTTGCAGCATTCCGATAGGTGAGCAGGGACCTGAATCTCCGTCACAGACGACTGATAGCGCCACATCGAAAGCACCCCCCGATTCAGCGTCAAGCGCTGTCCTAACAACTGGTCACCTGACAATCCAGGATTCAGTTCGTTATACCCCACACAATTCCTTCTTAAACATTTCAGCATTGGCTAGGAAAAACCAATGCCGTAGACGACGCCCTCCGAGTACTCGAATCTCAGGCGGAGGCATTCGAAGAGGTGATCGGCGACTGAAGCATTCTTCCACCTGAGGACATGGGATTCGCTGTCTTCCTTGATGGGAATCGAATCCATTAGATGGAAGCCGGGGAGCTTGCGGCCGAAGGCGTCGCACAACTCGGCTCTAAGCCATCCGCGGATATCGGCGTCGATGTGGATCTCCCCTGCCGGGAAGAACGGCTCGGTGATGAACCCGCCGGGCGTTCGACCTGCCTCCAGGCCCACAAACCGGTTCTT
>DASRZD010000745.1:0-5997 GCA_035686805.1 Armatimonadota bacterium | reverse complement strand
GCAGGGGTCAAGTTCAAGGACGCGGACCTGATCGGCATTCCCATCCAAATCGTCTCCGGCAAAACCGCCTCCGAAGGCAAAGTGGAGATCAGGGACCGAAAAACGAAGACGTCGGAGTTTGTAGTGGCAGCCGACGCCGTGGACGCAGTCAAGAACCGCCTCACCGTCGAACGGTGAGGCTACAAGCAAATCCAAGCAGGCTAAAAGCAGGCTTGGACCTCTGATGGGAGATCGCTTCAGCTTGCTTGATCCCGATTGCAGACTGGTGATTCGATTCCCAGTCTATTGTGCTGGCGCAGGCTCGGGTGCCGGTTCCGGTGCAGGCTCAGGTATCGGCATTTCCTCAGAACCGGGCGCTGGTTCCACTGATGGCTCAGGTTCCGGCTCCGGTACGGGCGCAGGCCGTCTGGACATGATCTCCGGAATCGTCTTTGCCGCAAGCTCCGCCAGGCGGGTCGCGTCTATCGGCCCGGTCGTGTGAACGACGACGTATCCCTTCTGGGCGACCGCCAGGCTGAACATCTCCTCCAGGCCGGGCTTCACATACAGGCGGAAGCCCCCCTTAGGCGTATCCAGCCTCACGACCGGATTCCAACCCTCCGTCAGCCCGATCTTCGGGGCATAGAACTGCGTGATCTTCGCGCCATCGGGATTCGCCAGCTCGTAGTAGGCGACGGACACCGACTTCAGGCCGTCTACAGCAGCCATCACTTCCTTTGCTAGTGCATCACAGGATAGTGCTGCCTCACCGGCGGAAGGCTGTTGAGCCACTTCTGGTATCCCAGGAATGCGAGCCGACGCTATGCCAACCAAACCAGGAAGCGCCTTCTTCAGCGCGGGCAGGAAGTCTTGCTCAGTCAGGTTCACGTCGAACACGAGCTTCGAGCCGGGATAGATGGATTCAGCGGCCAACAGCGTGCCCGAGAGCACAATGAGAAGCAGAACAATCAGCAAACGTTTCATCGCAACCTCCTCTACCTCGTATACGAAATGCGACCTCGAAGGGCTGAGATGCTTTCCGGCTCGCCCCCTCGCCTTGTCGCCCCATCTCCCAGTCGCCTGCTATCCGCGAGTCTGCCAACCCCAAGGCGGATCGGCCTCAAGGTCTATGCCGAAGTCGGTGAACTCCTTGCGCATATCACGCTTGAAGAGCGCCGAGAAGATGTCCGCATAAACTTTCATGCGCTCGGTATCTTTCGCCCTTTGGAGGGGATAATCCTGCTGCCGTAGCTCGGCAAAGAAGTCGGGCCACATCCGCTCGCCGTATTCGGCCTGCAGCTTGAGGAAGAGCGCGTTCAGGATTCGGGTATAGAGCACGTTATTCGGATATTTCGACGTATCCGGGTTCTTGCGCCCGGCTGCCAAATAGGCCTGCCGAGTCTCATTCCATTTCTCATGCTCAGGAAGCCAGAAAGCATCCGCGACGGCGGACGTGACCAATCGGCGAGCGACCTCCTCCGAGACTGCAACTCCCAGCGCCTCGTAGGTCCCGGCGCATCCATTTTGCGAGGCGAAGGCATGGCACATCTCCTCGACGTACCCGGCGAAGCCTCGAACGTTGGTCGTGCCCAATTCCTTGAACCGCTCAAGCGACTCGGTGGTGTAGCCGAGGGCTCCTGCGCCGCTGATCCCTCCCCACCCTCGCTCAGTGCCGGAGGGATAATGCTCAACCGAGAACTTGAACATCAAGTCTGTGCCGTATTCGGCCTTCATCGCGGCGTAGGCATTCTCAAGAAATGCGGCAAGGGCTTTGGCCTCGACTGCGTTCTTCTGAGGCGCGAATACCCACAAATGGGCGGATTGGATGACCGTGCCCTTCTCACCCAGGAGCTTCTCATAGCGCTCCAGCGAGCCGGCGGACTCATAGCACAGGGGCTGGTAGTCCGGTGCATTGGGTGATGAAAGCTGAATCCCCGCCAGCTCAATTGCGCTCGGGAATTCAGGGATGGCCTTGATTTCAATGGCGTGCTGATCTCCCGCACCCAGAGTGAGCGAAAAGTCATCCCTGTGCCACATGTAGGGCATCCTTTCGCTCTCAATCGTTTGACTTTCGCCCGCCGAGACTCCATCCACGCTGACGGCGAACTTGTCCCGCCCCTGACTGCCGCCGGTCCACACGACCGACAGCTTCTTCTGCACGCCGCCGGTATCCTTGAAATGGATCCGAATGGATTTGACCCCGAGTTCGTTCAGGTAGCGAGGGAAGAGGATGCCGGGGTCGCCGATCGCCAGGCTCACGACGCCATCAACTATCGGCGGCCGCTCCTTATTCAAATCATCCCGGCGCAATTCCCAGTCGGCATGACAAGCCGCCGAAGCAAGGATGAGGAAAATCACTGTGCCCAGCTTTCTCATGTCACTCCTCGATTCGATGAAAGATCAGCAATGACCTGCAATGCAGGCATATCGCGCTTCGATGTCGAACGCCTATCAACAAGTTATACGTCAAGGAGCGCTAATCGTGAAAATCGGAGTCAGTTCGTACAGTTGGTCGCGGTATATGAGGGAAGGCAAGCTCGATATCTTCGGGGTCATCAAGGCCACCGCCGAAGTCGGGTTCGAGGGGATCGAGTTCTCGGGGCTAAATGCGCCCGAGGGCACGGCCGACCTGAAGGCATTCGCAGTCAGGATCAAGGATGCGTGCGCGCAGGCGGGTCTGCCGATCATGAGCTATACCATCGGCGCGGATTTGCTCAATGCTCAGGGCGGCTGGGAGGCCGAGGTCGAGCGCTTGAAGGGCGAGGTCCAGATCGCCTCCGTGCTGGGCGCGCCTCGAATGAGGCATGATGCCACTCGGGGCGTTGGGGCGGATCGCCTGCACATGACCGACTTCGTCGAGGCGCTGCCGACCCTCCAGAAGGGCTGCCGGGCCGTGACGGAGTATGCGGCGGATATGGGCGTGAAGACGATGGTCGAGAACCACGGGCATTTCGTTCAGGATTCCGAGCGCTGCCGGGCGTTGATGCTGGCGGTCAGCCACACGAACTTCGGCGCGCTGGTGGACATCGGCAACTTCATCTGCGCCGATGATGATCCCGTCCGAGCGACGAAACTCATGGCCCCCTATGCCTTCCACGTCCATGCGAAGGACTTCCATCGCAAGCTTGGGACCGATCCTGATCCGGGTCAGGGCTGGGGCAGGTCACGGGGAGGCAACCGGCATCGTGGCTCGATCATCGGTCATGGGAACGTGGACGTCCCCGGCTGCATCGAAGCCCTCAAGTCCGCCGGCTATGACGGCTTCCTCTCCATCGAGTTCGAGGGCATGGAAGACAATCGGATGGCGCTTGAGATAGGTCTCGCAAACCTTAAGCAGTACATAGGCTGATTCTATGAGGAAGCCAGGAATGCAGGAAAATGCTCTCTTGGCTTCCTGGTTTCCTTATGAATGTTTCCCTATATGTTCACATCCCGTTTTGTGTGCGCAAGTGCCTTTACTGCGACTTCACCTCCTACCCGGGCAAGGAGGGGTTGTTCGAGGAGTACGTCCAGGCGCTGAAGGCGGAGATTCGCCTTGCTGCCGCTCGATTCCCTCAGGCCCGGGTGCCGACGATCTACTTCGGCGGCGGGACTCCGAACGTTCTCTCGGAAGATCAGCTCTCGTCAATCCTCGATGAGATCAAGCAGTCATTCGATGTTCTCTCAGACGCCGAGATCACCATCGAATCAAATCCCGGTTTGCCCATAGTCCAAGATGGTTTCAATCGCCTGAGCCTGGGAGTCCAATCCTTTCAGGATAACGAACTCCGGGCACTAGGGAGGATCCATACCGCCGAGGAAGCGATGAAGGCGTTCTGCGAAGCAGAGTTCTCGAGCATAAGCATTGATCTCATGTACGGCATCCCCGGACAGCCCATCGACTCATGGCGGCAGACCCTCGACAAGGCGCTAGATCTCGGGCCGGAGCACATCTCGCTCTATTCGCTCACCATCGAAGAAGGCACGCCGTTCTGGGACATGTGTCAGTCAGGGCGACTGGAACTCCCCGGCGATGACATCGAGGCCGATATGTACGAGCTGGCGATCGAAAAGCTCACCAGCGCCGGATATGAGCACTATGAGATTTCCAACTTCGCGAGGTCCGGATTCGAGTGCAGGCACAATGTCACCTATTGGGAGAATCGGCCGTACTTCGGCTTCGGCGCAGGAGCAACAACATACATTGACGGCTGCCGAGCGACCAACGTGAGAGCAGTTGAGGCGTATATCGCCGGCAACCCTCCGGAATCCGAAGAATGTCTCTCAGGCAAGGATGCCATGGGCGAGACGATGTTCCTCGGCCTGCGAATGCTCCGAGGGGTGGATGTGAATGCCTTCAGGCAGAGATACGGCATGACCCCGCAGGAAGCCTTCCCCCACGAGATCGCTGATCTGGTCGAACGAGGCCTGATCGAGAAGACCTCGGATGCCGTCCGCCTCACGCATCGAGGTTTCCTCCTGGCAAACGATGTCTTCGCCGAGTTCGTTTCCTAGCTGAATGAAGGGTTTTCCGGTTGTAGGGCAGTATACGTAGTGTAAGAATGGTATTACGTTTTATCAGCGCAATAATCGGGATACCGCTCCTGATCCTCTTCGTGTTCGTTGGCGAAGGGATACCCTTCATACTCGCTGTCGCCGTGATGTCCGTCATCGGCCTGGACGAGTTCTATCGGGGCGTTCGCGCCACGGGCGCTGAGCCACAGGAGTGGGTAGGACTATCATCGGCGTTTCTATTCTTGCTGGTAGCGCGAAACCAGTTCCACGAGGCAGCCTTCAGCCTGCCGGGAGTATTGACCCTCTTCGTGATCGCCACCCTCACAATCGAGCTTCTCCGGGACAATCGCGCGCCCATCAAGAACCTGGGGAGCACGTTCCTGGGCGTGGTGTACGTCGGCTGGCTGTTCAGCTATCTTGTGGCGATCAGGAGCATTAACGGCACATTCACTATTCCATCCATCCCGTGGGCCGTACCCGTAGGTGCGTGGTTCGTCCTTTATGTAGTCTTCACGTCGTGGGCGGCGGACACCGGCGCATATCTGGTCGGTCGCAAGTGGGGCCGGCACAAGCTAGTGCCAAAGGTGAGCCCCGGCAAGAGCTGGGAAGGGTTGTTTGCCGGGATTGCGTCCACCATTGTAGTGAGCGTTCTGATGGGCTGGCCCTTGCACATCCCCTGGGACACGAGTCTTCTCATCGGGCTGGGAGTTGTGTTTGCGAGCGTGGTGGGCGACTTGGCTGAATCCGCGATCAAGCGGGATATCGGAATCAAGGATTTCGGCAGCATCCTGCCTGGGCATGGAGGGATTCTGGACCGCTTCGATGGCCTGCTCTTCGCGGCGCCGTTTTTCTACTACTATGTCACGCTGGTGCTTGGATACTAGCCTCTACTCCAGCCGAAACTCGACCCTGATTCTCACGGAGGATTTCACGGGCGCGCCGTCCTTGAGGCATGGGTTGTAAGTCCACTTGCGGACGGCATCCACGGCAGCCCGATCGAGGCGGCGGTCGCCCGAAGATTTCTCCAGCCTGGTGTCAGTCACTTTCCCCTCGGGGTCAATGAGCGCGAGAACGACCGCAGTCCCCTCGATTCCATCGTCCCTGGCGTCTTGTGGATAGATCGGCTTCATCTGCTTCGCCACCGAGGGAGCGCGGCTCTCGCCCTTAGGTTTGGGAGGATCGGGGGTTGTAGGTTGTGGGTTGTAAGTTGTAGGGGGAGGGGCAGGTGTTGGGTGTTGGGTGTTGGGTGTTGGATCAGGCGGGGCGACGGTGCGGCCTTCGCCTGATCCAGTGATCCCTCCGCCGGATCCCTCTCCCACGAATGCTCCCGGACCGGTCGCCGAAGTACCCCCTTCACTGGAAGTGAAGCTCTCCCGGGAACCAGCGACCTCGATGGTTCCCGGAGTCTGCGGGGAAGGCGAATGGTCAATGGTCAATGGTTGATGGTTAATGGTGGCCGGATGCTGAACGCTGGACGAAGAACGCTGAACGACCGGCTTCGGCAGTTGAGCGTTGAACGTTGAA
>DASRZD010000744.1:0-6601 GCA_035686805.1 Armatimonadota bacterium | reverse complement strand
CCAGAGAATCCCCTCGTCGTCGCATCTCAGGAAGTGCGTCGGGCGCGGGCTGGATTCTACCGGCATCGGCCTTGGGTTGATCTTCTTGTCGCCCGGCTTCACGACGATATAGCTGTCTCCTCTGAAGCAGAGCAACTCACTCTTCTTGCTGACGGCCAGAAGCCGGTAGCCGCCGAGATCGAAGTCGCTAACCAGCCTCAATTCCTTGTCGCCGAACTTGTAGGTATACGTGTAATTCTTCTGCTGCACGACCAGCATATTGTCATTCGAGGCGGAGGTATGCACGTACCATGTCCCCCGATCCGCAGGCGGGGCAGGGAAGGGCGGATCAGTGGGCTCGAGCGCGTCTCCCTTGAAGAACTTCGCGCCCGAGATGAAATACCCATGCCAGGCAATGCCCGCCGAGATGCCTTCCAGCGATTTCGGCACGGGCTCGAACTTCTTGCTGTAGGGGTCGAAGATGAGGACGGTGTTCTTCTCTTGCCCAAACTGGCAGAGAATCCGGCCATCCGGCAGCGCCGAGACATTCCTGCAATAGAGGTTCGGAGGAGCGGGATTGCCCAAATCCTCCACCTCATAGGTGTTCAAGTCCAGCGCGCCGAGTTTCCCATTCCCATACGAGCCGCCGTAGACGCGCCCGTCCTTGCCGAGCGCCAGATTCCAGATATAGCTCTCGCCGGGGAAGTTGACGTCCTTGACGAACTCCATCTTCTTGAGGTCGAAGACCATGAACTTCCCGTCGTAGAACGTCCCGATGACCAGGCGGTCGCCGGGGACTTCGTTCAGCGCCCATGAGCCGCTCCCGCCCGGGCAATGGAACTTCTTGCCGGTGTTCTTCTCAAAGTCAACGAACAGCAGCTCAGCGCCGGTGGTCTCATTCATATCCACCATGACGAGCCACTCGCGGCCGGTCGCCCGATCCGTGACCACCCGCCCGGAAAGAACATTCTTCCCCCGGCACGGCTGCCCGAGGCTTACGATCTCCCCCGAGGCCCCGACCGCCAGCATCAACAAACATGCAAACAATGCAAGCCTCCTCATGATTCCAACTTCTCCATTGATTGTATTGCCTCCGATCCATCCCCGCCCAGCACGCCGATCTCCCCAATAATCCTTTCGCACTCCACGATAGCGGCATCCCGGTCGAGGGGCTTCGGCTGATCACCCGCGAGGCGCACGAAGTTCGACCGGTAGATCCTCTCCAGCACGTCTGTCGGCAGGAGCAATCCGCGGATCACTCCATCCGCCGGCGGGCCGAGTACGAAGTCAGCGCCGTCCGGGATTCGGTATTCGTCCTCCGTCTCCAGCCATCGGGTCACGATCCCGCTCCGAACGGTGGCCTCCTGGAGCGTGTGATTGCTCGAGATATCCGTCCCGAAGACGATGCGGTCCGCGTACTTGATGAAAAACTCCCTGGTCGCCGAGACATCCTTCGACAGGTTGTAGAGAAACTCGATCCCCGGCGAGAGATCGAGGTGGACGTTCGGAAATGTATCCAGCCAACTCGCCGCGCGAGGCAGGTCCGACGACAGGAAGAGGAAATGTGCGAAGATGATCCTCAGCCGCGGATGGCGCTTCAGGACGTTCTCCACCTCGGCGTAGAGCTGCCCCTTCGGCGTGAAGGTCTCGTCATACCCCCAGCCCCTCGACTTCGCCCAACTCGGCGTCGTCTCGGGATTCCAGAACTCCTCCGGGTCGCAGACATGCCAAACGACCGGAATCCCGGTCGCCTCCAGATGCGCGAAGTGCTCCTCGAAGTAAGGCCCGTCAACCGGGATGTCGAGGATTCGACGATGGGTGGGCTTGTTCTCCAGCATCTTGATGCCGTCCGCCCCGATCGCCATCAGCCGGTCAACTTGCTCCGCGAGCGAGGGCGTCTTGATCTTCCCGCCGCTGAAGTACTCCGAGTGATCGAGCCCGCCGAAGAAGCAGAAGCTCTCGGGATACCTGGCCTTCGCCGCAAATGCGGATGGATTGTTATTCACGCCCTCGCGGCTGAACAGGCACACGATATTCATCCGCTCGAACCCAATGTGCCTGCGTATCGCCTCCAGGTTCTCGATATCCCTCAGATTCCGAAGATGGACATGGCTGTCAACCAGCCTCTTACTCATACTCGTACTCTTACTCTCCGAGTTTACCGGTGACTTCCTGTAGCTGCTCGATAATCGGCAGGTCGTTCGGGCACTTGGGCTCGCACTCGCCGCATTCGATGCAGGCGTCCGCGCGCTTTGCAGCATCCATCGCCGCACCGAAGTGGTCGCCCAGCCTGGTCTTTTCGACGCATCTCAGTAATTGGAAGCAGCGGGCTACTATCATCGCCATCGCTCATCGTGCTTCCCAGAATACCCCGCCTTCTCCTTCTTCCTGCGTTTTCGAGTCGCGAATGTGCACCTGGCAGAAGAGGCGGGAGCGGGTGGTGATCTGTTTCGGTTTCCCGACCTGCAGCACATAAGCATCCATGGTGCTGGTGCTCTTCGCTGGGTCGTCGGAATCGACTGTGGTAGTCTCTTCCATCTTCACGATCTGATACACAGGCGCATCATACCCGTTGATCTTCACCGTGACATCACTGGTGCTTAGGTCGGGGGCAATCTGCACGTGAGGCGCGTGGCTGTCGGGACGTTCCTTCATGAAGGCTTGAGCGGCGGTCAGACCCATGGGGCGGAAGAACAGGATGAACGATTCGAGTCCGCGGTGGCGCACTTCGCTCATGGTGAGGGAATAGACTTCCAGTCGGTGTACGAAAGGGTTGATAACCAGATCGTGGTCCGCGGGCAGATCCCAGCACCAGTACTCAAGGCAGTTCACCCTATAGTCCTTAACAGCATACAGCGCATAGTACCGCGCGACGGGGACGTGGAAGTTGTATTGCCCGTCGGCATCCGTGTTGGTGACATGGAGTTCGGTGAAGTGCGCATCCATCAGTCGCACTACCGCATCGGCTATCGGCTTCCCATCGATCCCACTCACCACCCCGTGAATGGTCGCCTTCTTCTCCATATCCGGTTTCACCCTCGCCTTCACCAGCCTCACATAATCCAGCCCGAACATGTATGCCTTGATCGCCTGCTCATTCGCCCCCGTGATCTCGACCGACAGGACGTGGTCACCGGCGTTGAGGCTCCGGATCCCGAGCGAGATCTCCCCAGTCGGGACAACGTTCGGGTCATAAAGGTCGATCGGCCCGCCGAGCCTCATGCCGTCAAGCGAGAGTTCAACGATCCCGTAATCCCTCGCCTTGGTGAGCGCCACGATGAAATCATACCTGCCAGTTTTCTTCACCGGGACGGTGACCTTCAGAAGATCGCCCGGCTTCCCCTGAGTCCACCAAAGATGCGCGTCTCCGCTCCATTTCCCGGCCAAATCCTGAATCGAAGTATTGCCGCCGGTGACTTCGGCCTTCAAACTCTCGCCTTCGATAGCCCCCGGGATACCCAGTCTCGGCGGATTGGGGTAGACAGAGCGATCTCTGACCGGCACGGCTTTGTACGGATCACTCCCATCCGGCGAAAGATACCAGTAGACCGTCGAAGCGTAGAGGGTCGGCCGGTCGTTCAGGTAGTACTTCTCGATGTCGCCCTCGAACGATGTCTGGAACGGGATGTTGTCCGTGATGTGCCACCGATTCACCGCCACATGGCCGACGTTATTGGTGACCCTCGTCTGGTTGTGGTACGCATTCTGGAAGAGGGTGGGATTGCACCAGGCATAGCCGAAGTAGTCCTCCGAGCCCGTGCCGATGGTCGAGGGGAACAACTCCCCATCTACGAAGAACTTCTCATCGCCTTCGCCCCACCAACCGCCTTTGGGGTTCCAGACCTCCAACGCGACTCCGCAGAATCGTCCCTTGCCCTCGGTCTTGAGCATTGGCCAGTCAATCCAGCGCTCGGCCTCCCTCGGCAAGAAAGCGTCCCGGTGCCACTTCGCATGGAATCGGGCGAGCTGCTCGATTGGCTTTGTGAGCGGCGCGTGGGTGATCATTATCTGCCCGGCAAACGGCTTATCTCCCTCATTCGCCAGCTCCACAACCGCCTTCTTCCCGAACGGCATGTACCAGTAGGAATAGAAGCCGCCATCGGTCATCCCCAGCGGAAGCGACCGGTATTTGTTCACGCCCGGCCCAGTCCCGAAGAAGTCACCGATAGGCGACCACACGCTGGGGTCCTTCTCGCCGTCCCAGCTCATCCTGAGGTCCACATTCCTGAGAACCGACACATCCACGCCGGGATCGAGCTTTATCCACAGACCTGTTATCGCCTGCGGGCCGTCCAACACCGCCACGACCGACCGCTGCCCTGCCGAGAGCTTGACCCATGCGAACTCGGTGGATTCCCCTTGCCGATGCCCGGCCGGGTCGGTCTCCAGTCGCTTCCTAAGGAACCTGTCAGCCCTGTCGAGGGCCGCCAACTCTTCCGCCGAGAGATTGCGGGTGAATGTCGGGACGGTCGTGCCCTCGGGATACGTCCGGTAGTCGAAGTGATAGTACGCGCCCCAATCCTTGTCCATCACGATCTTGCAGGACTTTTGGTAGGGGATCGGGACGTAGTTGTTCCATCCCAGCGCTACCGTATGCACCAGCGATGAATAAGTGAAAGGTGCATTGGTGCGGTCGAAGTATCCGACGAACGGCAGATCAACCACCGGCTCTGGATTGCCGTCGAGGTAGATCCTCACATGCCCTTCCTTCGGGGCGGCCGACCAGATCCGCCGAATGCAGCCTGGCCCTTCCATCTCCGCCACGAGGAATCCCGATCCATCGGGACGAATCACCCCGCCGCCGTCGCCGTTCGCATCCCAGCCGACGTACTTCTCCGTCTGGGCATCATAGCGGCTCGCCCGGTCATAACTCGACCACTGAGTGCAGGTCTCCCCCTGAGCAGGCAAGACCGCCAGCCCCTCGAGATCGGTAAGTTGATTCACCAAATCAACGTAAGTGTAGTCCCTGGCGATCGCCAGCCCGCTAATCAGCAGGACTGCAAGCGAAATCAAAAACAGCTTCTTCATTAATCCTCCACCTTATCTGTTGGAATCCTGACTACTGCGCATCCGTCCTTGAGAGGAACATCCAGGAGCAGTTGCCCGTTACTATTCTTCGCCGGCAGCGTTATGCACTCCCCGCCGCAGTAAAACACCTTACACGTGAGTTCGGCGCCATCGGGCATATCGGGAAGACGAAGCAGAACCTTCGCCTGTTTGTGGCCGAACACTATAGGAACCGCATATCCTCCCGGCACCTGGAATACGTTCGCCTTGGTGCCGGCAGCCCGAATGACTCCAGGCACCAGCACCCACTTCCTCCCGCGAAGCTGATCGAACAGCGGGCCGTAGTCCAGATACCACTTGTCCGCAAAGGGGCTGGGATTGATCGTGTGGTCATTGCCCGGGACAGGGGCCGTCGGGAATACGCCCATATACAAGTGCCTCTGGAAATAAGCATCCGGGTCGGGTTTCAGATCGGCCTCGGAGGAGGTCCAGGCGATCATCGGTTTCCTCAGCGCCATGAATGAGCTTGCATTCAGACATGACCCCCGATACCCGAATTCATCATATATGCCGTCAACCTCCCTCATGGCATCAAGCCGCTTGTAAACCGGGTTGACGAAGATGACCTTGCCCGCCTTGTGCATGATCGGGCCGATCTCGTTCATGAGCCCGTTCCAGCTCTTCATGAGAAACCTCGCCGGCCCGCCGTTGACCCAACTTACGCCATCGTCTGCAGTGGGATTGTACAGCCGCATCCAGTCCAGCCGGTCAATGCAAATTCCCGAGGAGGCCGGGACCTTCTCGGCGTGCAAGCGTGCTTGTTTCACCAGGAATTCATGATAGAAGGCATCGCCCGGGTCGGCGGCAACGCATCCCACCCACGAGTATGTCGGTTTGCCATCCGGCTTTCTAAGCCAGGCACCGCCCGCCTGGTAGAAAACGAAATCGTTCGGATCTCTCCACAGGTCACTATCGCTTGCCGCTTTTCTTGGCGGCGCAGGCCATTGGACGTGGTTGCCGATCTCATTGCAGTTGAAGTAGTTGAGCACATAGAAGCCGCTCGCCCTCATCCTTGCCGAGTAATCCGCCATCTCCTTGATGGTCATCGAGGGCCGCTTGTCCAACGGCTTCCACGGCTCTTCATCCCCCACCGGCGGGATGAACATCCCCATGTATGGGAAATCGTAGCTCGCCTTCCAATTAACTCGAAAGCCCATCTGCTTGAGCTTCGCCGTCTCCAGTTTTCCCTCGTAGAATGAATAAGCCCCCAATCCGGCGATCTCACGAACCTTGGGATTGGGCGGATCGAAATACCGCGGATACCGCTTGACCATCCACGCCAGCCCTGCGCGTATATCGGGCTTGCAGGGGACGATGTCCAAAGCGAAGCGAACCGGCTGCCTGGACGATATGCGGTTGTTCGTGCGAGTGAAGGCGATCTCGCCGTCCTTGGTGGTGGAGAGCGAGGCATCGAGAGTCGTGTCCTCAGGCGACATGATCAGAGAGAGACCGAAGCTCCCGTCCATCAGCATGGCAATGGGAAGGGTGATATACCGGTCGTTTTGCTTGAACAACCCGCCACAGGTGAAGCTGGCGTTCGTCATGGGCCTCGTCA
>DASRZD010000743.1:0-2558 GCA_035686805.1 Armatimonadota bacterium | reverse complement strand
GTTGATCGTCATGGCCTATGCGCTGATCTGGTCGTTCCAGGGCATCGCCGCCCCATTCTACGCAACCTATATTCTCCGCGACCTGAAAATGCCGTTTCTGGGATTGGGTATCCTGACTTCCATCTCGACCATCACGATGCTGGCCTCTTCACCATTCTGGGGGCGGATAGTTGACCGGTATGGCTGCCGGCCGGTATTGATCGCCTGCACTAGCATAATGATACCTATGCCGCTCGCATGGATTTGGATGGACAGCGCCAGGATGGTGTACATTATTACGCCGACTTTGAATTTGATCGGCGGATTCGTGATCGCGGGGATCTCGGTCGCTCTCTCGACCTTGCTCTACAAAGTCACGCCGAGCGCAGGACGCTCCATGCAGTTCGCGGTTTTCTCGGTTGTCGTCCTTCTTCTGGTATCGCCGATGCCGACTATCGGCGGCCATCTACCGGGGTGGCTGCGGTCGCTAGGGATGCACTCGGACTTGCGGAGCACCTTCTACACGAGCATTCTCTTCATAGGTGGTGCGGCCTGGATGGCGAAACATATAAGAGAGCCCGAATCCCGACGGACCAAGGAACTTCTCAGCCGTCTGGTCTGCCACCTCTTCAACCCGAGTACCCTCAGGGCCGTGGAGTGAACGGTCTTCTTGATAGATCGCCGTTCTACCGGGTATAATGGGCTTCGATGGTGAGACCACTTATCCTGGTATTCCTAATCTGCTCTCAGGCATTCGCCGGTCCGACTCATGACGCCGCCATGATGGGGAACATAGAGAAGCTTACCATAGCTCTCAAGGAATCCCCGAGACTGGCGAACGTGCGGGACAGCGAGGGCGCCACCCCGCTTCACTGGGCGGTGGATCAAAATCAGAAAGCAGTCGTCGAATTGCTCTTGGCGAGTGGGGCGGATGTGAACGCCCGGAAGTCCAATGTAGTCACGGCGCTTCACATTGCGGCTGCGATGAACCGACTGGATCTTGCCGAGATTCTGCTGAATAAGGGCGCGAATCCAGGCGCCAAGGATGAGAAAGGCCGAATGCCGCTTTCATTGGCCAGACACCGGGGTCTTTCGGATATGATCAAGCTCCTTGAATCCAGGATTTCGGCTGCCCCGGTGCCGGCCAAGGCCAAACCCTTTATCCCGAATGGCGAAGCCGTCTCATATGCCGGCACGACTGTGCGGGGCATCCCCGTGAACCTGATCTATGTTCGGCTCGATGACCCCAGGGTCCGCCTTCAAGGGGCTATAGCAGGTGGAGGAGTCGGGAGCACGGAATCCTTCGGCTCGTTCATCCACCGCCTGAACCCAACTGCCGCCATCAACGGTACTTTTTTCTGCAAGGACACCTATCGGCCGATCGGCGACATCGTGATAGACAACCGGCTGGTATACTTCGGTGGCCTGGGCACGGGCATCTGCATTACCGAGGATAACAGAGTCGAGTTCGTCACCTCGCTGCAAAGCCGGCACACCGATTGGAGCAAGTACAATACGGTGATTTGCTCGGGTCCTCGACTTGTGATAGATGATCGAATCGTGGTGGATCCCCGCACCGAAGGGTTCAGTGATCCCCACGTGCTCGGCAGCGCTCGGAGAACGGCAATCGGGCTTACCAGCATGAACCGCCTGCTGATGGTCAACACCAAGCGCCCATGCTCGCTATCCACGCTGGCATACATCATGCGCGACCTTGAGTGCATAGACGCCGTCAACCTGGATGGCGGGGCATCCGTCGCCATGTACTATCGCGGTCAGACCATCACTCACCCCGGCCGCAGCCTCACGAACCTCCTGCTCGTGTATGAAGAATCGTAGACTCCTGGGAGCGCCGATGCCCTCATCGGCTCCGGAGTCCCGATGGATCGGGACGCTCCCGGTATTATTACCTGTTTCTTGGCTAGTCGTGCGGCCGCATTGTCGGCATTGCCGGCGCCTACTTGACAGATTCCCAGGATGGCGTATGATGGTGGTAGCTTACCGCTGAGTAAGCAAACAAAGGCAAGGAGGAGAGTATGAAGAAGGTATTTGGCCTTGCGGCAGCCATCGCGCTGCTGTGCCTGGGCAGTATCGCTCAGGCGAACATCACCGTTGACACCGTTCCCGTGGGTGATCCGGGGAACGCCGGCGAACTCTCCGGCGGGGGAGCCGGCGGATATGGCCCGGACAGGATCTGTGGGTCTGTAGCTTACAACTACAACATCGGGAAGTATGAAGTCACCGCCGGGCAGTACGCCGACTTCCTGAACAAGGTTGCCGTCACCGACACCTACGGGCTGTACAACACCTCCATGTGGAGTAGCTCCTATGGCTGCAAGATTCAGCAGAGCGGCAGTCCCGGCACCTACACCTACAGCGTTGCATCCGACTGGGCGAACAGGCCCGTGAACTACGTGAGCTACTGGGACTCCTGCCGGTTCGCGAACTGGCTGCACAACGGCCAGCCGACGGGGATCCAGACCGCCGCCACCACCGAGCGCGGCGTATACACTCTGGACGACTACAATGGCGATGATGGCCGCACCATACAGCGCAACGCGAATTGGAAGTGGGCCGTG
>DASRZD010000742.1:0-3730 GCA_035686805.1 Armatimonadota bacterium | reverse complement strand
CTGAGGCCTCTGCAGAAGGTTTTGTCGAACTCGGTGAGCTGAGACGAAGCCTTGCCGAGAAGCGCTAAATACCACCACCCGTAATACCTCCTCATCTTCAGAGCGCGTTGCTAATAGGACCGATAGGACAGATAGGACGGGAAGGTCAGGATGGAAAAAGGCCTCGCCTTCAATCTGCAATCTGCGATTAAGGGCGAGGCCGCTGCATACAGAGGTGAGCACTAGCCCTGCTCCCTCATCGCCTTCTCGCCGCGCTCGATCAGGTGCTTCACCATGTAGCCGCCGATCTTGCCGGCCTCCTCGGTGGTCATGCTCGGGCCGATCTCCTGAATGTTGAGTTCCTTCTTCACCTGTTCCTCGAGTTCCTTCATGGTCTGCTCTCTCTCTTCCATCATACCTCACCTCCTCTGCAGATGCGCGAATTCGCACACCTTGCTATTCCCATTCAGAGGACGAAGACTAAACGTCCCCCGACCGATCCAGAAAAAAACTGCAGAGTATGTTGACAAAAATGGCAAAACCGGGTATAAGTTAAGTAACTTAATGAATAAGTACATTAAGTCCGAGGATACACTGATGAAAAAGAGGTCGGCGGCCTACACGGAACACGTGCTGGCTCTGTTCAATGAGATTCTTCACGAATCCATTACACATCGCCCGCTGCGACAGATCGGCGACGGGATCACGCCTGCACTGGCCCACGGGCTTCAATTCCTATTTCAACATGGAGTCTGCTCAGTTCGCGACGTAGGTCAGGGACTGACCATGACATACTCCGCCGCAAGCCAGCTTGTAGAGCGCCTGGTACGGAAGGGCTGGGTCACTCGCCGGGATAACGAGCATGACAGGCGGCTCTCGGAAATTCGGTTGACGGACCAGGGAAGAGAGCTTGTGGAGAAGATTCGGTATCGCAGAGTTGCGGACATGTCGCGGATTCTGGACAAGATGGACCCGGATTCGAGAGCGGCACTCGTGGACAATTTGGAGAAATTCATAGCAGCAGCAATTGACGACGCAAAGTCAGCACTGAATACTTGCTCTCATTGCGGCAGGGATCATCTATCCGATTGCGTGTTGAACGAGATCTACCGGGCGGAAACCGGATCGCCCATGAAACAGATCTGATTTCGAGTTTCAGATTTTCCCGCCGCTAGCGGGATCCCCGTCCGTAGGCGGGACAAATTGCAAATTGAAGCTTTGGGAGGATAAGATGACGAATACACAGTATAGCGACAAGGTGATGGACCACTTCATGAATCCGCGAAATGTCGGCGAGATACCCGATGCAGACGGGATCGGAAATGTGGGAAACCCGGTTTGCGGCGACATCATGCGGATGTATATCAAGGTGAAGGATAATGTCATCACGGACGTGAAGTTCAAGACATTCGGTTGCGGGGCGGCCATCGCCACGAGCAGCATGGCCACGGAGCTGATCAAAGGCAAGACTTTGGACGAGGCGCTCGAACTGAGTAATAAGGCCGTCGCCGAGGCCCTGGGAGGTCTGCCGGCCATCAAGATGCACTGCTCGGTCCTGGCCGAGGAGGCGGTTCAGGCGGCCATAGACGATTACCTGAGGAAGACCACAGGCAAGGGATTGGATTTGAAGAAACACGAAGAGGAGGAAACTCATGCGGGAACAAGTTGAGAAGGTGCTGGACGAGATTCGACCTGCATTGCAGGCGGACGGCGGGGACATCGAACTGGTGGACGTGAACGAGGAGACAGGCGTCGTGGAGGTCAAGCTGGTCGGGGCCTGCGCGGGATGCCCGATGTCGCAGTTGACCCTTCAGATGGGCGTCGAGCGAGTGCTGAAGGGCAAGGTCCCCGGCGTGACCAAGGTGGAGAACGTGGGCATGCCCGCGGTGCACGGCGACCCTGGGGGAGAGTGAACGGTGGGCGGTGAACAGTGACTGTTCGCCTGCGCCGGAGGTGGGCACTATGTTTGATACACTGAAGAAGGATATAAAGGCAATCAAGGAGCGAGACCCGGCATGCCGGAACACGCTGGAGATCATGACGTGCTACCCGGGCTTTCACATCCTCTTTTTCCATCGCTTCGCCCATTGGCTGTGGACGCATAAGATGAAGCTCTTTGCGCGAATCGTCTCGCAGACCGGCCGCTTCCTCACGGGTATCGAGATCCATCCGGGAGCGAAAATCGGCCCCGGGTTCTTCATTGACCATGGGATGGGGGTCGTGATCGGCGAGACGGCCGAGATCGGCGAAAACGTCACAATGTACCATGGCGTCACCCTTGGAGGTACGAGCTGGAAGAAAGAGAAGCGCCACCCGACCATCGGCAATAACGTCGTCATCGGGGCGGGCGCGAAGATCCTCGGCCCATTCAAGGTGGGTGACAACTGTAAAATCGGCTCAGGGTCGGTCGTCGTGAACGAGGTCCCGCCGAATTCGGTGGTCGTCGGCGTACCCGGAAGAGTGACTTATCGGGATGGCAAGCGAGTCGCCGGGGAAGTGGACCTGGAACAGCACGAGCTTCCGGACCCGGTGGCCAGAGCAATCGAGTGCATCCTGGATCGCATGCACCACATGGAGCACGAGCTTCAGGCCCTGAAAAAGCAGTCTGCCGAAAAAGCAGAGGTCTGATATGTTCAAGAAGAGCGTCAGCGAGTCGGATGTGCGGGAGGCCTTGGGCACAGTCCAGGATCCCGAGTTGGGGCGTGATCTGATCTCGCTCGGGATGATAAAGGCCATCCAGGTTAGGGACTCAACCGTAACCTTCACCCTGGAGCTGACCACTCCCGCTTGCCCGCTGAAATCCGAGTTGAAGAAGGCGGCGGAAGAGGCGGTTCGGGCGATCCCCGGAGTCAGGGAAGTGGAAGTTGACCTGAGCGCGCGAGTTCCGAAAGCCTCCGGGTTGCCCGAGAAACAGCAGATTCCAGGCGTGAGCAATATCATCGCGGTTGCAAGCGGCAAAGGCGGCGTAGGCAAATCCACCGTTGCCGTGAACCTGGCGGTCGCGTTGGCCCAGACCGGGGCTAAGGTCGGACTTCTGGATTCGGACATCTACGGGCCGAGCATCCCCATCATGATGGGCGTTCACGAGCAGCCGACTTCGGACGGCAGGAAACTCCTCCCCATCGAGCGGCATGGCGTGAAGCTGATGTCCATCGGGTTTCTAGTGCCTCAGGATACCGCCATCATCTGGCGCGGGCCGATGGTCATGAAGGCGGTCGAGCAGCTTCTGTATGAGGTTGCTTGGGGCGAGCTCGACTATCTCATAGTGGACCTGCCGCCTGGAACCGGTGACGCACAGCTTACTCTAGCGCAGAAAGTCCCGGTGACCGGAGCAATCATCGTCACTACCCCTCAGGATGTGGCACTGGTTGACGCAGCCAAGGGCGTCAACATGTTCCAGGAGGTCAAAGTCCCGATTCTCGGGATTGTGGAGAATATGTCCTATTTCGTCTGCCCTCACTGCAAAGGCCGCACGGACCTCTTTTCGCACGGTGGAGGCGCGAAGGTCGCCGAGAAGCTTGGAGTGCCGTTCCTAGGCGAGATCCCGCTCAGTGCGGATGTTCGCGAATCAGGCGATCTGGGAGTACCGATCGTGGAGGCCAACCCCCAATCTCCTCAGGCTGAGGCATTTCGACAGTTGGCAGGGAAAGTAGCCGCACGGGTCAGTGTGGTAGATCTGTGCGTAGAGAGGTAATGCAAAAAAAAGACCCCCAGCCAGAACGGCTGGGGTGAGTATAAGGAGGTCGGATTA
>DASRZD010000741.1:0-2324 GCA_035686805.1 Armatimonadota bacterium | reverse complement strand
GTATGGATTCAGCGGCGAGCATAGTCTCGCTCTGCCTGAAGTTGACAAAGGATTTGTCCAGGAGCTGGTAGAGCTTGCAGCAGCGATTCGCGATCATAGGCCTGCACCGATCACAGAGATTGACGGGGCAAGGGCAACTCTCTGCGCCGTCAAGGCGATCGAGGCGATCAAGACCGGGCACGCGCAAACATTGAATCTAGCGGCTGTAGTTGAACAAAAAATGAACTAAATCGAACTTGCGTTCGTATAGAATTTATGTTATAATTTCTCAGACGTGACAGCAGGTAAAGATACTCGGCCGTTTAGTGTAAGCGACAATCGCGAATGCCGAATTTGGTGGGCCGACGAGATGAAAGGAACCGGAGAATGAGCATGACCAGGGACAAATATGCAAAAGAAGTTAAGAGGGTAGCCGAAGGGGCGCTTTACCGCAACGAAAGCGCTTGCTGCCCACACGAGGATTGCGGCGAGCGCCTCAACGTGGTTCGCCCGTCCATGCTTAGCACTCGATCGCTGTTTTGCCCCATTCATGGGCTGATATTCCAGGAGCAGGAGATTGAGCCGTTCAGCAAGCTGGATTGGGAGACCGCCTCGAAGCACGCAACTCCTTGGACGGATGATGAGGAAGAGGACGACGGTAATATCGAAGGCACAGAGAATTACAACTAGCTTCCAATTCGGATGTCCAATGCCAACAGCTCGTCTAAGGGATTCCGAGCCTTTAGACGAGCTGTCTACGTTTAGAAGCCCACAACCCCGACGTCTATCGAGAACTGCCGAAATCTGTTTCGCCACGTCAGCTTTGGCTCAAGACAGTGAAGCCTCTTTGCAATCGAAACCTCACTGTCGTACATGAGCCCCTTTGTCAGATCGTACCTGCCGCCCACCTCGAGGAAAAGACTTCCCACCGGAAACCCTACTCTGCCGGCAAGCTCATGCGGGATCTCGACGACATCGAAGCCAAAGGGAGTCGTGCCCTGGATGGAATTCGCAGTGTAGGTGAGCGAGCCGTATGACTGCTGCCCGAACCGCCGGCCTACTCCAAGGCTGAATCCGACCGAACTGTAATCGTCTCCGGTGTCGTAGTGCGAGAATCGGGCGCTGATTCCAGGGGAGAAGAAAGTGTTTGAGTGGAGCGGCACGGGATCCATCCATGCGACCAGCCGAGTATCGAGCCGATTCGAGGTCACGTTATCCGGGTTCTCAGTGAATCTCCCGGCGCTGACCTCGCCGATCACGTTCATGCCCTGTCGTGAGATGGGCTGCCTGGGATCAAGCAGGCTTCTCGAGAGATTGAGGGGCTCTTTGGGGGACGAGTACTGCTCATAAGCGTTCCTCGTTCCATATCGAATCCCTACCTCGGGCATTCTTGTGAGCAAAGTGTATGGGTTTGTGCCTCCGTAGTAGCGCTCCCTGTATGATGCCCGGAAGAAGACCGGCTGCCCGGCGATGCGGTCGTACTCCAGCCCTCCCTGGAATACCTCCCTTGTGGACATTCTGGCATTCAGCCGGCCAACCGTTGAAGCGCCGCTTGACATATCGAAGCTATATCCTGCGAATACCCCATACCTTCCGCTGACCCCAACCACCGGGAGCTTGAAACCCGAGGTCTTGTGCTCCTTGTCCAGCCCGACGCTGTACTTCGGAACGGAAATCAGCCTGGTTCCATACAGGTAGATCGAAACACCGCGGGCAATCAGCTTCTTTTCCGGGATGATCTCCAACTCTCGCGCGGACAAGTAGTAATGCGGATGCTCCTCATCACACGTAGTGAACCGCGAGCCGGTCAGCGTATACTTGTCCGGGGCTGATTTCAGCTCTTCCCCACGGAAGTACACGTTATCAACGACTGCCGAGGCATTGCCGGCGATGCCTTCATTGGTCTTGTAGTTATACGTGAAGCTCTCGCCCGTGAGTGTCCGAGTCCCGTTCTCGAAGGTCACATTCCCGGCAGCCTGCACCTCGCCGGTGAAGGGGTTTCCTAAAACGCTATCCGCCGTGAGAAGAGTCTCGCCATATGTGACCCGAACATTTCCCTGGGCACTGAAGCGCTCGGTTGCCCAGTCGTATTCCTCGCTGTCCGCCAGGATCTTGATCGAGGGTAGGGGCGAAGCATCGGCCGCGGAATCAGCAATTGCGAATTCGGCAGCAGTTGCTTCGCCCGCGGCAAGCAAAATGAGAGTGCAGAGAGTAACGATCAGTCTATGCAATGAAGTTCGCCCTTCAAGCGAAGTCGCGTTCGATCTCGAGTTTGATTGCGTCGTCACGATCCTCCGGCGGCTTCAGGCCCATGCTCAGCCGGAAGGCTTCGTCGTCATACTGCC
>DASRZD010000740.1:0-20084 GCA_035686805.1 Armatimonadota bacterium | reverse complement strand
CGGAAAGCCATTACGGTACGTTCGACCAGGGTGGGAATGTCTGGGAATGGAACGAAGCCATAGTAGTTCAGGTGGGGCCTGAGGCGTATCGCGGCCTGCGTGGAGGTTCGTATTACGACTACGTTGATGAGCTCAGAGCATCGCTCCGCCCCTACTACTACCCGACGAGCGAGTATGGCAATCTCGGATTCCGCGTATCCGGAGTTCCTGAGCCGCCGTCGCTCCTGATCTTGGGAAGCGGCATCCTCGCCCTGGCGGGCATGGTCCGCCGAAGGCGGAATGGTTGATAGTTTGTGGTTGATGGGGAGATGGGCGATGTCCCATCCCCCCATCAACCCTCTCCCTCCATCGCTCCTCTTTGTCATCCATCCCCGAAATATGCTAATGTAGGGTGTGCCAGCAAATCTTACGCCACAATACAGAGAAGCCGAAGAGAAGTATCGCCAAGCCAAGACTCTCGAGGAGAAGATGGCCGCCCTCGAGGAGATGCTCGCGATCATCCCAAAGCACAAGGGGACGGAGCATCTCCAGGGCGACATCAAGCGCCGGATGGCCAAGCTCCGATCCGCCGACGAGCAGAAGACCGGCCATGGAAAGCGCACGGTCCTATACCAGGTCGAGCGAGAGGGTGGGGGGCAGGTCGCACTCGTCGGCCCTCCGAACGTCGGCAAGTCCAAGCTCCTGTCTCGCCTGACCAACGCCCAGCCGGAGATCGGCGACTACCCGTTCACGACGCAGAAGCCCCTCCCCGGCATGATGGAGTACGAGGACATCAAGATCCAGATCGTTGACATGCCCCCCATCGCCGAGGAGTTCACCGAGCCCTGGATGGCCGCCATCGCCCGCAACGCCGACGCCGCGCTCCTGATCGTTGACGCGAGCGATGGGTCGGTCCTCGATCAGATCGAGTCCGTCCTCTCGATCCTTGAGCAGTTCCGAGTCAGGCTCTATGGATGGGATAAGCCGGTTCCGCAGGATGAGTTGGGATTGATAATCCCGAGGAAGTCAATACTCATCTCGAACAAGATGGATCGTCCTGAGAGCCCAGAGAATCTCGATGTCATCCGCGACCTCTATGCCGATCGCTTTCCCATAATACCCGTATCTTCCGAAACTTGCTCAGGCATCGAAGAGATCAGGGTGCAAGTCTTCCGCATGCTCGATATCGTCAGGGTATACACCAAGATTCCCGGCAAGCCCGCCGACATGGACACGCCCTATGTCGTTCCGCGAGGCAGCACCGTTCAAGACGTGGCGACAATGGTGCACAAGGATTTTGCCCAGAGGCTGAAGTTCGCCAAGCTTTGGGGCGGCACGAAGTTCGAGGGCCAGATGGTCAGCCGCGATCACGTCCTGGAGGACCGGGATATCATCGAGTTGCACGCATGAGCATCAATCTCTTAATTGATTCCGGCGGCATAATGCTCAGCTACAAGTGCAACTCCCATTGCCGCCACTGCCTTTATGCCGCCGGCCCGGAATGGAAGGATTGGCTGGATGTTCAGGATGCCGGCCGCATCTTCGAGGGTCTGGTCGAAACCCAGCCCTATCTCCGAGGATTTCACCTTGCGGGCGGTGAGCCGTTCCTAGACTTCGAGCGCCTGCTGGGAGTCCAGCGAATGGCAACCGAGTTCGGCATCCCCATTGAGTACGTGGAGACGAACGCCGGCTGGTGCACGGATGAGGCGGACGCGCTGGACAAGTTCCGCCAACTCCGCGATGTGGGCGCCCCCGGCATACTAGTCTCATGCTCGCCGTTCCACTCGGAGCACATTCCCTTGGATCGCGTGGGGGCCGCCGTCAGAGCCGGATATGACGCCTTTGGGCCGAATGGAGTCGTTCTCTGGGTGCCCGAGTTCTACCGGCGGATTTCGGAGATCGCGACCGACCGCACAATCCCGCTGGATGAATACGTGAAGTCGGTCGGAAAGAAAGCTGCCGGGCAGGCGATTCGAACGGGCTACAGCCTGATCTCAGGCGGTCGAGTTGGCTACCGGTTGACCGAGTTCTTCGACCTCCAGCCGGCCAGTGTCTGCCGGGAGGATCGCTGCCGTCTGGAGCTCCTCGAATCCGCCCACGCCCACTTTGACCCATATGGCAACCTGATCCCTTCCTTCTGCTCGGGGATCTCACTCGGCGACGGCCGGGATCTCATGGGCCTGATGCAGAGCTTCGACTTGAGCAGTCTGCCTCTGGTCAAGATGCTCGTCGAAGGCGGGCCGTATGCGCTCTACAAGTATGCGGCGAAAGAGTGGGATTATCGGCCTCTCGACGACGGCTATGTCGGCAAATGCCACCTGTGTGTGGACATCCGCCGGTGGATTCAGCAGAAGACGAGCCAGTTCACCGAGCTGGCCCCAGCCCAGTTTTATGAACAGCTAAAATAAAAACCGGCATCCAGGTCGGATGCCGGCTACTGTTCACTGTTTACTGTTCACCGTTCACTTTGCCGCCGCCACTGCCTCTTCTGCCGCCGGCACCCCCGCCTTCTCCGGATCCTTGAAGAACACCAGGAAAGCAATCGCGCAGGTGACGGTCAGTGCGCATGGCACCAGGAAGACTTTGGTCCAGTTCATCACATCGGCTGCAGGGTTGAACATATTCATGATGTAGCCTGTGAACTGCACGCCTAGCCACGTGCCGACCCCGAGGGTAACAAGCGCCAGCAAACTCTGAGCGGACGCTCGAATATCCTTTGTAGCCACCATATCCACGAATATCTGGCTTGCCACGAAGAAGAACGCATAGCCCAAACCATGGAAGGTGAGCGATGCTATGACCAGCGGGCGCATGACTGCCAGTGGGCCATAAGGAGCGGCGGCGAAGACGACATACCTCAGCGGCCATGCAATCACCCCGAGTGCGAGCGTCTTCCGGACTCCCCATTTGCGCAAGGCAATCGGCAGGAGGAACGCCAAAGCAACGATTTCCGCAACCTGAGCAACCGGCATTATCCAAGGAGTGAACTTACCGGGGATTGATAGTCCGCTTACCAGGAATCTCTCGGTAGGACCGTAGTAGAACTGTAACTCGGTGGTCACGACAAAAGCGATCAGCATGAACACCAGGAAATTGCTGTTACGTAGCAGTACAAATGCCTTGCGGAAAGCGAGAGGGTCCTCTGCTTTGTCCCTTGCTGGAGGTGTATGCGGCAGAAAGAAGCAGTAAATCCCCATCACCAGACCGAACACACCGGCAAGCATCAGACAGTCAATCACCCCCCGTGGAACCCCCATCATGCGCCATCCGCCTAATAGCACTTCTGCAACGATCCAACCGATGGTACCCCAGACCCGGATGCTGCCGAAGTCCTTCTGATTCCCTATGTGATGGAAAGCAAGCGAATTGGTCAGAGCGAGCGTCGGCGCATAAAGAATGCAATAGCCGACCATTAGCCAATTGATGCTGGAGAAGCTGGTCGCTTTGGCTGCAAGTATGAGGAAAACGCCGCCCAGGAGATGGACTATACCCAGAAAGCGTTGAGTGGGTACCCATCGATCGGCAATCTGTCCGCCGGTAAACGGCGACAAAATACATGCCAGCGAAAGGAGGCCGAAGATCCACGCCGTTTGTGGATCCGACAGCCCCATTCCCCCAGCCGGCTTTGGCGTCGTCAGTATTCTCCATAGGAATGGCGCCCATGCGCCCCATATGGCGTATTGCAGGAACATCATCGCGCTAAGACGAAAGCGTAGGCTAAAACCCATTCTTGTCCTCCGAGGGATCGTATTGATCTCTGAGGACGTTCGACAAACAAGCTCGTCATTCCTTCATGATGAAACTTAGATCAAGGCTGGCTGATATATGGGAACTAGCGGGCAGTGATCCGACTACCGCCCTTGAGTCGGCACGACGCCTTCTGCGCGAGCATCCTAAGGACCCGGATGTTCTCGCTCTAGTCGCTGAGTGCTGCTTGACGGCAAGGAACGATGTCGCCGCGAGACGGTATGCAAAACGGGCACTGACTCTGAGACCTGGTAATGGACCGGCTAACCTTGTGGTCGGGAAGCTGTACATGGAGCAGAACCGACTGCGGAAAGCCATTTCCTATCTCCGCAAGGCGATGCGTTCATCTGAATCACGAGTAGCGGCCCATAAGGAGATATCGAAGCCCTTGTTCGAGCTTGCCCGCTCGTCCCGTCAGTATGACGAGGCTCGCAACCATCTGAGGTCCTATCTCGGCCGATGTCCCAACGACGTTGATGGTTGGATGGACCTTGCCTGGGAGTGCTACTACTGCGGCCGATGGGATGAGTGCGACGAGATATGTGAGAAGGTGAAAGCACTCGACCCGAAGAGCGCTCGACCGTTCATCATGGAAGGCTGGTCCAGGCATATGCAGGGCAGATATGCCGATGCTATGGCCTGCTTCCGTTCGGCCATTGATGTTGATCCCGGGAGTGCCCAGGCATATGAGCGCCTCGGACTACTTAAGGAGGTCCTCAACGACTACGTTGGGGCTGTGGAATGTCTCCTCTTCTCGCTCCAACTGGATATCAAGAGAACTCGCGGTTGGGATATGCTATTGAATGTGCTGGGAGGAGCTATGCAACAATGGCTGTTTCCCAGTTCAGAATCAGCGGTGATGCCCGATCTCATCCAGCGGATATGCGAATCTGCCCTCATACATGCGTCCGATGACTCAATGAATGCGATCATATTGCGCTATCATGTGTACCAACGCCTGGGTAACGAAGTAGCATCCTTGGCCGAGGGCCAGAAGTACGTGAAGCTATTCCCCGACACCAAGGTCGCGGAGATGATGCGCGGAGTACTTAGAAGCAGAGCGATACCTGAACAAGACGATGACGAAGATGAAGTCGGCCAGGAGTTCCTCTCTACCTTCGGTCATCTACTCCCTTCGGCGCCAATCGAGAGCAATGAGGCTCAGGAAATCGAGCGGCTGTGGGAGTTGTTCCAGGCCGGAAGTCTCGCCATTCCTGAGATATAGTTAGAATAGGCCGGTTTGACTTCCAAACGAGCGGAAGGTAAGATGATGTGGGAGGCTGCTCTTGAAATCACACACCGAATACCTCTGGATGAATACGCCCACTCGGCGGGAGTACGTGAATATCACCGAGGAGTGCGCTCGGATACTGCGAAACAGCGGGATCAAGGAGGGCATGATGCTCGTTTCGGCGATGCATATCACCGCGGGCGTCTGGGTGAACGACAACGAGCCCGGCATCCTCCAGGACGCGGATGATATGCTGGAGAGGCTTGCTCCCTTCAACCCCAAGTATCGCCATCACGCTACCGGCGAGGATAACGGCGACGCCCACCTGAAGAACCTCCTTGTCGGCCATCAGGTCATAATCCCGATCACCGCCGGCCAACTCGATCTTGGCCCCTGGCAGACGATCTTCTACTGTGAGTTCGACGGCCGCCGGCGCAAGCGAGTAGTCGTAAAGGTGATGGGGGAATGATCCACGTATTGTCCGAAAAAGCGTCACCCGAGCAGATCGAGGACATGCTCCAGGAGTTGGGGAGTTATATCAAGTTGGCCGTTGACATTCGACTTGGCGTACTGGCAGGCGGAGGTGCCATGCACGCGGATTGCGAATCGGCGCTTCTTGAGGCTGGCTCTCAGCAGGAGAATGTCTGGGGGGCAAGTTGGTTGCCCGTCTCGGAAGAGATTCTGTTTCGATCCCAGATCAACACTCGCCAAAGAAACCGAAGTATGACTATACAAGAACCTGAGGTGAGAAAGCGGATCGAATCCATAGTCGGTAGGATACTCGGGGGACGTGGTGAAGAACCTTAGTGCTCCGCTGCTACTCAGATACTTACTTCTGATATTTGTGCTTCTCTTGCCAAGTCTAGCCCAAGGAGACTCACCTATGCCCAAGCCCGAATCCCTTCAGGACATCTTCTCTCGGAAGCTGGCATACACGAAGGCCAGCCCGTTCTTCAAGGAACTCCACACGCCCCACCTCAAGCGCTTCCTGCCCAAGCCCTGGAAACCCGGGCCCGGCGAGTTCCTCCTTGGCCCTGAGTGGGGCGTCCGCGCCGAGGGAATGAGCCAAGTCCCCGGGCCGTCTGCGGTCGAGGAGTTGAGGACCTTCTTTACCGACAATGAGATCAGTCTGAGCAACGAGCCCAGGAAGCACCTCATCCTGCGAGTCGCAGGCAAGGCATCCGACCGAATCTCCGCGGACAGCTATACCCTCAAGGCAACGGACTCCGCCATCGAGATCACCAGTCCCTCGTCGAGGGGGGTCTTGTACGGCGTCTACTACCTGGAGCAGCTTCTCCTCGACCGAGGCATCCCTGCCATGAAGCCCATGTCCGTCGAGCGCAAGCCGCTCTTCGACGTCCGCATGTTCGGCGAGGTCTTCGGCACGTTCACCATCAGCGGCCTGAAGATGGACCGCCCGGTCACCCAGGACACATTTTCCGCCCTGAGCCGCTTCGGGGCGAATGCCAGCTTCACCTTCGTCCGATTGGGGGATTACCTCGGCCCTGGAGTCTACCCCGAACTGGAGAATCCCGACCGGGCGAAGAACCTGGCCGAACTCAAGCATCTTGCGGATATGTCGAAGTCCGCCGGCATTGAACTCTATCTCGACGCCTATAACCCCAAGCTCCCGTCGAGCCATCCGGTCTTCAAGGCCCACCCGAACGCCATGGGCGCAACCCAGCATGGCGGCGACATCCGGTGTCTCTGCCCATCGGATCCCGAGACCCTGAAGTACATCGCCGACTCATGGGCCGATGTCTTTCGCCAGGTGCCCTCGCTTGGCGGAATGGTGATTATCATTGGCGGCGAGGGGTTCTATCACTGCTGGATGCGCCGGGTAGGGGATAAGCCCGACTGCCCTCGATGCAGCAAGCGCGCGCCCGAGGACGTCGTCGCTGATCTGACGAACGCCGTCTTCCGCGCGATTCGCAAAGTCAAGCCGGACGCGGAGTTCTTCGCGTGGCCCTATTCGGCGTTCATCTGGTCGAAGGAGCCCTTCCAGCTCGACCTCATCTCCAAGCTCGATCCAGGCATCCACCTCGTCTCCGAGATTGACAAGGATTATCTCTACCAGAAGGACGGCTATGTGAAGAACATCTGGGACTACTCGATTGACTTCCTCGGCCCGAGCGACCGGTTCGTCTCCCAGTCGAAGGCGATTCGCGAGCGCGGCCTCAGCCAGTGCTGCAAGACCGAGACCGCGACTGCCTGGGAGCATACCGGCGTGCCGTACATCCCATGCATGCAGCGATGGGGTGAGCGGATGGACATCATTCGCAAGCAGAAGCCACGCTCGATCATGTATGCCTACGACTGCACGGGCTTCACTCGCTCCCGGCCCGAGGAACTTGCCGGTCGCATGAGCTGGTCGCCCTCGGGGGATGAGATCGGGAAGATTGCGCTCAGGGATTTCGGCCCTGCCGCCCCGAAGGTCGTCGAGGCATGGGAGTTGTTCAGCGAGGCGCTCGGCCACGTCCCCTATCTCACGCACGGCTACTACAAAGGCCCGAGCTTCATCGGCCCCGGCCAGCCCTTGATGCTTTCTGAGGAAGGACTGCCGTCCGAGCTGTTCGGCCGGTTCTTCTATCTGGCGGAAAACGATCTGACCGAAGGCACTTCCCAGGCAGCGATGCTTCGCCCGATCTACTCGCCGGACATCAATGCCTCGCCCGCCGAGATGGCCGACATGGACAAGGCGCTCGCACTCTGGGAGCAGGGGGTTCAAATCCTCGAGTCAGCGGAGGTCTCCGAGCCCTACAAGAAGGAGTATCAGCGGGAGCTCGACATGGCGGCTTATCTCCAGGCATGCTTCCGCGCGGTCGTCTACGGCAATCGCTTCTTCGCGCTCAGGCGGCAGGACCGAACCCCCGAAACCCTTGCGGAGATGCGCAAGATCGTCGAAGCCGACCTGATCAACGCCCGCCAAGCCCTCCCCATCGTCCGCCGAAATCCCAATTTGGACTTGGCCGTCCGCATGGACATGGACTACCCGCCCCTCGCCAAAACCCTCGAAACGAAGATTGGTTATGCGGAGCGGGTGTTCAGGGAACAGTTGAGGTAACACGGGGCCTGGGCATCCCAGGCCCCAAGAAGAGGTTCAGATCCCTCCGTCGATAGTCCATTGCCGGTTTGGGTTGTCGTTCCTCACTGCCAGGTTGAACTTCTTCAACTCGCCGGACTTGAGCCTTATTTCATACGGCACGAGCCATCCTGCATACTGCCCGGGCTTTTGATAAGGCTTGCCGATGCTGATGACTTCCAGCCCACCATAATATTGCAGCAGAATCTGACTGCTATCGCCGGCAAGGGGCTTCAGTGCTCCTGCATCATTGGCAGCCAGGGCCTTAAAGAAAAGCTCCGCCGTCTCCTTTGGCCCAGCTATAGGAGTGACCTCTGGTGTCTTTTCCGGCCAGTACATCCATGCCACCGCGCACACGCCGAGTAACAAAATAGCTATCACAATCGCTGACTTCTTCATGCACCCTCCTCAAGAAGCTGATTTACTCTTTAGACGTGAGAATCCCAAGGAACGTTTAAAAACGTGTGTCCTGTGCTTGCCGATACACTTTGGCCAACACCCATCCTTGACATCGGTGGAATGTAAACGTATACTTTCTTTAGAAACGCAGTTCGGACGAAGGAGTAAGCGCAATGGGTGGAGTGGAATTAAGTGCGGCGGATCGAGCCACGGTGAACCTGGTCCTGGGCAAGGACCCTCGATCCGAGGGATTCATGCCCGGATGGGCGATCGAGCTGGCGAGGCAGAAACTGCTCTTCTTCACACTCCCCAAGGATTTAACTGCCAGCCTTGATGACATCATCCAGGCGCTGGACGCGGAGTTCCAGTGTGGCGATGAGACCACTCGCACCAGGTGCATTGCCTTCCTCCTTGGGGTCGCCGACTCGCTCAATTCCATCGTCGAGCTGCATCACAATCTTCAGAGCGCAAAGCTCCACGGCGACGGCATCCTTCCCGATTCCGAAGCAGCCGCCTGCCGGGAGATGGCCCAGTTGCAAATCGTCGGCTGGGAGGCTCAATCGCCCGAAGCCGCTCGAACCGTCCTCGATTGCATCAAGACCGAGGACTTGGCCGCGAATAAGGGCGACAACCTTTTCATCTCGTGGGCGAAGAGCTGGGAGGCCGAGCACGGAGTCGAGCCGTACTCCTCGACCGCCGAGTTCCTGAAGTGCTTCAAGGGGCTCTATCAGCCGGGGACATACTATGTTGACCTCTTCCTCGCCTGGGAGCAAGGCGAAACCAAGACACAGTTCTTCAACGACTACGGCCTCCAGGCCGCGAGATGTCGCAAGATCGGAAGTCTCGGCGGCACGACTAACCCCGCGATCGCCGTCATGGGCGAGGATGATTTCGACGGCAAGGGCAACATCTGGGGTGACGCCGCACGTAACTTCATCACCAGGACCCCGAACAAGTGGCGTGAGGTACGGAAGGTAATCGCCAAAGAGCAGACCGAGCGCAAACAGAAGGACGATTGGGGCGCGACCGCCTTCACCGAGTGGGTGGTCGTGGATGCCATGCTCGGCCTCCGCTCGATATTCCTTCTGGAGGGGCTCGGACGGGTGGCATTCCAGCTCAGGCCCGATTGGCATGATGACGAGAAGAAGCTTACTCATGCCGGCGGACAGATCTACAAGCTGCTGTGCCAACGAGTGAAGGTTTTCGACGATATTCTCCTCGAGGGAGTGGGCGAGCCTTATGGGAGCCTCGCGGGCCCGAGGATCGGCAAATCTAACAATCATTTCAAGATCGCATGCACATCCCAGGCGGCGCTGAACGTCGTCCGATCGTTCAACGCCGGTTTCAGCGTCAAGTACCCCGGCGCCCTCAAACATCGCATGTTCACGAACATGACCCTCAGCTACGAAGTCCCTCAAATGGTCGCATCGAGCCTGGCGGTGGAGGAGGGGATCGCCGAGTACGAGAAGCGGACCGGCGAGAAAGTGGATGACGGCCAGGGCGGATCGGTCATCACCAGCATGATCGGCCGGTTCAACGACGCCATTCGAATCTACCGCATCGAACAGCTTCTATCCGCTCTATCCTCGACTTCCCGTTTCCGAGCCGAGGTCAAGCCGGCGGCGATCAAGTCACTGAATGACGCGCCCCTTAGCTCTGCGGAGTTCATAGCGGAGGTCATGAAGGTCGGTCTGAAGTACGACCCCGAGGCCGAAGAGGATGCGATTGATCATGCCGGGACGCTCGCCACCAAGCGCGCGGTCATGTATCTGGAGCATAAGTATGGCTGGAAGCGCACGAGGATGCTCACCGCCTCAAAGCGCAAGTTCCATCAGAACACCGACCTCCTCGATGTCCCATTTTCGACCGACTTCGGCAACATCCAGCGGATGTGGCTGGAGCTGCACCAGATCGGCGAGGTGACAATTGATTCTTGGCGGACGCTGTGTGACGGCATGAACCCCGATGGGACGCCTGCAAAGGGCTCAATCTGGGAGAAGCGAGCGTACATCCTATCGCTCATCTGGGCCGATTGGCGGAAGGCATTCGACCCCGATGGCGTCAAGCCCGAGGAATACGCGAAGACGATCTACGTCCCGCCGACCCTGAACCAGTTCATCGGCTTCTGGCATGAGAACGTCTCCCGGGCACACGCCGTCCGGACAGAAGGGTTATAGGTTTTTGGTTATAGGTTATGGGGTGCCCTAAAACCTAAAACTGACAACCTACAACCTATCTTTTGGATTTCCTCCGTGCGAACATGAACAGAGTCCCGCCGATCAGGCCCAAGCTCGCAAGGATGATCTTCGTCAGGTCGAGTATCGGGATGATCCTCGTCTGCTGATCGGTGACTTCCAGGACCGCGAGCGGACGAATGGCAAACCCGCCGCCTCCACCGCCGCCCGATCCTTCCTGAGGCTGACCATCCTCACCGGCCGCCATCTTGCCTTCTCCGCCTCCGCCACCAAATCCACCCATAACCAGCGCCACCGGTATCAGCGCTCGGTGATCCAGCACCCTCGCCTCGCCGAACGCCGTGTTCACGGTGGCAACGCTCCCTATCCGATCGCTAATGTTCTTGAGCATCTCGTCAATCGCCATGATAATCGCCTCCACAGATGAACTAGAGACAATCTACCCGAATCCCTTCCGGCTCACGCATCACGGATTACGGATTACTCGGTCAGTCCTTCGAGGAGCACATTCCGCCCGAGGGGGATCACTTCGCAGTAGCGATAGAGGCTGTCGAGGAAGCAGCGATTGGCACACAGGCCGCCGGAAACGAACAAGGCTTTCGGGCGCTGGGCGAAGTTGTAGACATTGAGTGCTATTCCATGCACGAATGCCGCAAGCGCCGTTTCAGCTGGTCCGCCTTTGATGATTGCTTCGAAAATCCCTTCGATGGCGAAGATCCCGCAGGTCACGGGGATCGGCTTATCCGCCACCGCCAGCATCTCAAAATCAATGCCATAGTATTGCGCCAGCAGCTCCAGAGTGAAGCCGGTGCTCGCCCCGCACTTCTGATTCCAATCCAGCTTCCTGAGTTTCCGGCCATGAAAGCTGACGTATTTTGTATCCCGGCTGCCGATGTCAACAACCGTGAAGTCGTCGTCCTCGATCAGTTTCAGGCTTCCCCTGGCGAGGGCGATCAGTTCGTTCTCATAACGGTCGGTTCGATCGCGACCCAGGTGCCCGGTGGCGATGTCGAACCTCAGCGACTCGTCCCGAAGGACTTGCTGGGTCGGCAGTATGGCCGTTACGCCATCATCGAGGTTTCTTATTTTGCTCCAAGAGCTTCCGCAGTCGGCGATTAACATAAAACGATTCGTGATCCGTGATTCGTGATCTGGAAGGTGTTTCCCCTCACGCATCACGGCCTATCCCATCCTGATGAACGCCTCGACCTTCGCAATCACGCTATTCGTCAGCGGCCCGTCGCAATCAATGTACAGGCCGTCGTACTTCTCAGCAAGGTATCGTGCCAGGACATTCTTCTGGCAGAAGGTCTGGGCATAGAAAACGGTCGGAATCCCCGCGTCCACAAACCTCTCCAACTCAAGGTCTGCCGGGACTTCCGCCTCCACGCAGCGAATCCAGCCGTATACATGAGTCGTGTTCGGAAAACGCTCGAGGAGGCTCAGGTCATGAGGCGGGACGCCCCAGAACCCATGAGTCGGCTTCACCTGCCTGAACGCCTTCTTGCGTGGAGTTCTCACCGTGTCCATGATTCGGTTGACTTTCTCCAGCAGCGGTAATCTCGACGTCGAAATCATAACCGGCTGAGGCTCGGTCTCCGTATTCCGAACTTCCACAATCGGAAAGCCCAGGTCACGCAAGATCAAAGCCGCAAACCTTCCCCCGTCGCACTTGTCTTCTCCGACCGATGCTATGATCAGTCGAAGGTCCTTTTTCAGATGGACTGCATTGTCCACAACGTTTGTGACTATCTGACAATACGCATCGGGGACCAACCCGCTCGGAGGTGCGTTCATATCTACGTCGAGGTCAATGAACTCGTCGTAAGGATGCTTGCGCCCGACGCTCTCCATCTTAATTCGGGGAGGGCATCCCAGGTAGCCGATGAACTTTCTACGTGGCATGGTGAACGCAGTATAACAAGTGAACAGTGAACAGTCAACGGCGAACTACCCGTTCAGCTTGACAAAGTCTGCCGATAACCATAACATAGGGGGGAGTTTAAGCGAGGGGGACCGATGAAGCTTTCTGTCATAACTGACGAGATATCAATGGATTTCGAGCATGCGCTCGATGTCATGCAGGAGTATGGCTGTGAAGGCGCCGAACTCCGCAGCCTGTGGGGCACGAATATAGTTGATCTGTCGGACGATCAGATCGAGCGGGCGAAGAAGGCGTTGGACGACCGTGGAATGGCCGTCTCGTGCATCGCTTCGCCGCTGTTCAAGTGCGATCTCCACGAAGCCGGAGAGGCGGCAGGGAGAACTCATCAGGCGCAGGAACGAGGCCTCGGCCAGCAGATGGACGTTTTGGAGAGATGCATTCATCTCTGCAGCGTATTCGATACGCCGTTCATCCGCATTTTCGCCTTTTGGAGAAGGGGCGACCTGGCCGACAATATAGAGAAGGAGATCATCCGGATCTTCGAAGAGCCCGCCGCAAGGGCGGAGAAAGCCAATGTGGTCCTGGGGCTGGAAAACGAGCATTCCTGCTATCTCGGCACCGGCGGAGAGATCGCCAGAGTAATCAAAGCGGTGAACTCTCCCGGGCTTAGAGCCGTATGGGATCCTGGGAATGCGTTTTGTGCGGGCGAAGTGCCTTACCCCGACGGCTATGAGGCGGTGAAGGATTACATCCTTCACGTGCACATTAAGGATGCCGTCCGAGAAGACGGCAAGCACAAATTCGTATGCATCGGCGACGGCGAGCTTGATTATGACGGCCAGCTCCGTGCGCTGGTAGCAGATGGATATGACGGCTACCTGTCGCTGGAGACTCATTATAAGCCCGGCGGCGTATCGGAAGACGGCTCCCGACAGTGTTTAGCAAGCCTGAAAGAAATGCTACAGGCGATCAATGCGTAAGGGGTAATCCGTAAAGCTTTCCCGGTTACGTATTACTCATTACTCGTTAGCCTTCGGAAATCTGAAATTAAGAGGATAACATGTCAATCGTTGGTATGAGAAAGTTCATGCAAGGCAAGATGCAGTATGTCATGCTTGCCCTTGCAGTTGTTATGGCGGTCGGTATCGTCGGCATCGGAATCGGCTCCGGCAGAGGGCGCAGCGTCCAGGACGATTCCGGCGGAGTGCTGGCGAAGATCAACGGCGAGAAGATCGAACGCCAGGATTTCGAGACCCAATATCAGAATCAGACGCAGCAGGACCAGGGCAGCCTGCCGAGCGCGTTTGAGGAAGCACAGGCTCGAGGGAGGCTGTTCGATAGTATGGTTGATCAGATGATCAGAGTCCAGGCGGCGGAGAAGGCCGGCGTGAAAGTAGGCCGGGGAGAAGTCAAGAAGAGGATCAACGAATACATCAATATGCGCATAGCTCAGCTCAAGGAGCAGGCGCTTGCAAATCGTAAGGGCAAAAAAACCGATGAGGCCTTTGAAGCCGAGCTGAAGAGAAGCGGCACGTCCCTTGCACAGATCAAAACCGATCTCCGAAAGGCCATCGACCCCAAGATGGTACAAGAGCAGTTGATGATCCAGAAGCAGTTGGATAAGATCAAAGAAGGCATAGATACGAGCGATCGTGCCGTCAAAGCCAGCTTTGATGAGATCCAGCTCGCGCAGATAACCGTCAGCTCGAAGACTCGCCCCATGGCTCAGGCTGAGCAAAGGGCAAAGGATGTTCTTGCCAAGGCCCGCTCAGGCGAGAGCTTCGCCAAGCTTGCAGGGCAGTTTTCTGAGGATGCGTATAGTGCCTCCGGCGGGGATCAGGGCACTTTCGTCCGCAGATCGAACCTGCCGGGGGACCTGGCGAGCACGCTGTTCGGGTTGAAAGCCGGCGAGGTTGCCGGTCCGATCAAGCAGGCGGACGGCTATGTCATCTACCAGGTCAAAGACCGCAGGAATGCCTTGCCTGCCGACTTCAATGTTCCGAAGAAGCGGAAGGAGTATCGTGATACGTACGCCCAGCAAGAGCAAGCCATAGTCCAGGCGAAGGCCGAATCGGACATGCGGAAGAATGCCAGCATAGTCGTCAACGATCCCGAGATCAAGGGCTATCTGATAACCAAGGATATCGGCTCCTACCTCGGTCCGGACGGCGGAGTTAGGGCGAAAGCCAAGGCCAAAGAGGCAATAAAGGAGTTCGAAAAGGCTATCAACCAGTCTGCAGGCAACTCCCAGGCGCTGGCCAGGTGCTACTCGCAGATCTCCTACCTGTATTATGTGATGTGCAAGACCGGACTCCTGTCGCCGACTCCTCAGGAGAAAATCGATTTCCGCAAGAAGGGGATCGATTCGGTGAATCAGGCGCTGAAGTACACGGAATCGAACGATCTCCGAATGCTCTTGGCCGATCTCTACATTGATGACAAGAACTACGATGCGGTGCTGAAGGAACTGAAGTACGTCTCGGACAATGAGTTCTACGATTACAACGTGCACATGCAGATCCTCAGCAAGTACGAGCAGATGAAGTCGGCCAGACCGGAGATTGTCGCCCAGCGAATGGCCGATGAGCAGAAGTGGATTGCTGACTACGAGCAGCGCATGAAAGAGTCGCAGGCCGCACAGGAAGCTCAGCAGGGGCAGACGGAGCAGACCACCAAGCCGTTTAGGGTCAACCCAAAGCCAGGCGGCTAATCGGAGAATCTCAAATCGCAAATTGCATATTGCATATGGGTTGCCTTTTCAATCTGAAATTTGAAATCTGAAATCTGAAATTGAACACTCCCTTATACGTATGCCGTAAGGTCCCCGCGGGCAGCATCAGGATAGACGGCCGGTTGGATGATCCCGGATGGCAGGGCATCCAGCCGGTCGGCGATTTCATGCTTTCCGATGGCACTGGGCCGGCCTCTCGAAAAACCGAGGCTCGAATGTGCTGGGATGACACCTACCTCTACATCTGCTTCACATGCGAAGACCCTGATATCTGGGGCACGATGCTCAATCGGGATGACATGATCTGGGAAGAGGAAGTCGTCGAAGCCTTCCTCGACCCCGATTCCGACCTGGTCGAGTATTATGAATTCCAAAACAGCCCACGCAACGTCCAAACCGATCTGCTGGTCCGCAATCCCACCGGTCGCAGAGACGATCTCATGCCCAACAGGAAATGGAACTGCGAGGGCTGGCTGACCGCCGTTCAGGTAGACGGCACTCTGGACAATCGGAATGACGTTGATCGAGGCTGGACCTCCGAGTGGGCGATCCCCTTCGCCTCGATTCCCGGCGGCCCGCATAATCCACCGAAAGACGGCGATACCTGGCTGGGCAACCTCTATCGCATTGACCTGACCCCGACCCCCGAGTTCAGTTGCTGGTCCCCGACCCTCGAAGTCCCGGCGAACTACCACGTCCCGACCCTGTTCGGCACGATCATGTTGAGGGAGTAGGAAGCGGACTGAGAGCCGAGCGTGGTATAATAATCCGTCATGTCCTCCGAACCCCTTGAACTGGAACTGGAGCTTGAGCGCCCGGCAGGTGCGCATGGGCGCGATCTCACCACCGGCAGCATTCCCAGGCATCTTATCGCCTTCTCGGTCCCCATGCTCGCGGGAAGCGCCATTCAGACAGGTTATAGCATCGTAAACGCAATCTGGGTCGGAAGAGGGCTCGGCACGGCCGCTATGGCCGCGGTCACCGTCAGCTTCCCGGTGATCTTTATCCTCATGGCGGTCGCCGGCGGACTCACCATGGCCTCGAATATCCTTGCATCCCAGTCCTACGGCGCGAAGGACTGGTCTCAGTTGAGGCGAGTGATTCAGAATTCGACCGTCCTGGTCCTCGCCCTGAGTATTATGATCATAGTCTGCGGCGAATGGTCCGCCGAGCACATCCTCCGGCTGGTTGATACACCGCCCGAAGTCCTTCCCATGGCGGTCGGCTACCTCAGGATACTGCTCTGCTCCATGCCGTTCATGTTTGCGATCTTTCTTCTCGCTTCGCTGCTCAGAGGGGTAGGGGACTCCAAAACGCCGCTTTATTTCCAGGGCATCTTCCTCGGGGTAAACGCCATCCTCGACCCGCTGTTCATGTTCGGATGGCTCGGCTTCCCGAAACTCGGGCTGAATGGGACTGCGGTCGCGACCATCATCGCGCAGGGGTGCTCGGTAATCGCCCTCAGCACCTATCTCCACCGGAAGCGCCATATCGTGCAACCGCATTGGACGGACCTCCGGCTGAACCTGGAAACCAGCCTGCTGACCCTCAGGATCGGCATCCCTTCGATGATCCAGCAGGCCCTCGTCTCGATAGGGATGCTGTTCATCATCGGGCTGGTGAACGCGTATGGAAAAGACGGCGCGGCGGCATTCGGGGCGGCTTCGCGGATTGACCAGGTTGCCTTCATGCCGGCAATGACCCTGGGGATGGCCGTCTCGACCCTCTCCGGCCAGAACATCGGCGCGGGACACCATCACCGAGTGAAGGAAGTCTTCAAATGGGGACTCCTCTTCAGCAGCGGGATAACCCTAGTGGCCTCGGTGATAGCGGTCACGTTCCCACGCCTGCTCCTGAAGATGTTCATCAGCGATCCGCAGGTGATCGCCCTGGGAGCCCGATATCTCCAGATCGTGGGAGGCGGATACGTCCTGTTTTCCGTGATGTTCGTGAGCAACGGAGTCATCAATGGGGCAGGGCACACGTTCATCACGACCCTCATCTCGCTCGTCGGCCTGTGGATTGTCCGAGTCCCGCTTGCCACCTACCTATCCCATTCGATGCATCGGCTGGACGGCATCTGGTATGCTATGGTCATCAGCTTTGCCACGGGATCGCTTATCAGTGTCGGTTATTACTTTTCCGGCCGCTGGAAACGGCCCATCCGGCGAAAGGAGACTCTGCCATGAGTCTGACATCCGAAGTCAAGAAGATCGCCCGCAAGGCCGGAGCGGACCTGGTCGGCATTGCCTCGATTGACCGGTTTGACATTGCCCCTGCCGACCTCCATCCCCGAACCATCTTCGGCCACCCCGAGAGCGTGATCGCCCTCGGATGCCGGCACCTTCGCGGATCGCTGAAAGTCATCGAGGAAGGCAACTACTGGCAGGCGTACAACTGCGACTCCTACCAGTATCTGAACGAGATCCTCGCGCCTCACATGCTCAGGAAGATCACCGTCTTCCTGGAGGACCAGGGCTATACGTCCGTCCCGATCCACAATCCGTTTTCCAGCCATCAAGGGCGGCCTGTGCGGCCCGGCGGCACTCGGCCGGATGGGCTGATCAGCCTTCGAGTCGTCGGTTGTGCGGCAGGATTGGGCGAGCTGGGCTTGAGCAAGCTCTTCCTCACGCCGCAATTCGGCCCTCGCCAGCGGATGTTTGCCTTGCTGACCGACGCCGTCCTCGACCCCGATCCGCTGTTCACCGGCTCGGTCTGCGACAATTGTGGCCAATGTGCCAAAGCCTGTCCCGGCGATGCGATTCCCCTGGAGCGATCAGTCGAGTTCAAGATCGGCGACCGAGTCTTCAGCCACGCGCTCCTCGATTGCGAGAAATGCCGGTATCCGCACATCGGCTGGGATCCCTGCTACTCGCCCTTCTTGAAGCCGGACTCCAGTCCCGACAACCCGCCTGAATACTACAGATGGCTCGACGCCCGCTTCCGCCACCACACCATCTGCGGCGGCCGAGGATGCATCCGCATGTGCATGGACCACCTCGAGCGCACCGGCCGCATCGAGAAGCGCTACCAAACCCCCATGGTCGAGGGCGAACAGTGGACCATCGAGGAGGAGCTTTAGACTTGGTGGGCAGGACTCCCATACTCCCATACTCCCATACCCCCACACTCCCATGCTCTCTATTAGCGAGGTAGGACTTTGAACTCATACCACGAACCTGCGAGGAATCTACCCATCTCTCGCGATGTAGACGTCATCGTCGTCGGCGGAGGCCCTGCCGGGATCACTGCCGCGATCGCATCCGCCCGAAACGGCGCTCGGACGGTCCTCATCGAGCAATTCGGCTATCTCGGCGGGACTGCCACCGCTTCCCTCATGGCCTGCATCAACGGCTTCCGCAACCAGGTCGAGCCTGATTCCACCCAGACCGTCCGAGGCATCGCGGAGGAGATCATCCTGGGCCTCAGGGACATCAGCGGCCTGGGCAAGAGCCCCTATCCCCAGAAGACATATCCCACGCTCCCCGGCCAACTGGAGTACAGCTATGCCATTGATACCGAGAAGCTCAAGTACCTGGCCCTCAAGATGTGCGTCGAGGCCGGCGTGGACGTCATGCTCCACACTTATTTCGCCGACAGCATCGTCGAGGGCGATGAGCTTGTCGGGGTGATCGTCGAGAACAAGTCTGGCAGGCAGGCGTTGATGGCAAAGGTGATCGTTGATGCCACCGGCGACGCCGATGTCTCCGCCAGGGCGGGAGTCCCGTTCTGGCAGACCGCGAGGGACGAAGCCCCTCGCCTGAATGACGGCCTCATGTACCGCATTCAGTTCGGCGCATCACGCCCCGAGGGGACGTTTGCGTGTGACTTCGGCGACAATGCCGTCGTCTGGGGGCCGGCAATCGGCCCGATTGACGGCACGAATGCCGATGAGCTTTCCAAGGCCGAGATCGATGCCCGACTCCGAGTCTACGAGGATTTCGCCGCGAAGCAAGCCGCCCACCCCGAACTCGCCGACGCCCGGCTGATCGAGACGCCGCCGCTCCTCGGGATTCGGCAGACTCGGTTCATCGAGGGGGAGTACAAGCTCACGGCGGACGACGCCATCACGGGCCGGCGGTTCGATGACGTGGTGGCGATCAGCTCCTGCCCGATCATCCATTACTATGGCTACCGGCGATACCTGGAGCACGAGGGGTATGACATCCCTTACCGGTCTCTCGTGCCGAAGAAAGTGGAGAATCTCCTGGCCGCGGGGCGATGCATATCGAGCGAGCAGCAGCCGTATGAATCCCACCGCGCCATGGTCCCCATAATGGCGATCGGCCAGGCAGCGGGTACTGCGGCAGCGCTGAGTGCGTTGAATGGAGTCAAGCCCCGGTCACTGGACGTGAGCCTGCTTCAGAAAACCCTCATCGCCCAGGGTGCGGAGCTTCGGCTGGGAACTTGAACCCCCACTTCTTCTGCAATCCCTGTAATCGACGATACGCCGGCTTAGGCGATAGGTCCCCCCGGCAGAAGCCCCCATACGGCCAGAAGGACACCGCGTCCGCCAAGTCCCACCAACCTGCCCCGAGGATATACGGCTTGCTGTAGAAGATCGTATAGACCCCCTCGACCCAGTCCGCCTGCATGGCCTCGGTCCAGTCGCCATGCCACCCCGCGGTCGCCTTCTTTCGCTGAGCGTTCGGATCGATGCCGGGAGCTGATGAGCAGCCCATCTCGGTGATTAGTATCGGCTTCCCGAGCTTGGCATACTTCTCCAGCATTCGGTCAATCTCGAACAGGTCGTACTCCGGGTAGTACATCTGCAAGCCCACGATCTCGAACTCCACCCCCGCCTTCATGCAGTCCTGGAGATAGCGATACGGCGA
>DASRZD010000739.1:0-14870 GCA_035686805.1 Armatimonadota bacterium | reverse complement strand
CAGTCCCCTCAACCCGGTGATGAAGTACTCGTTCGAGGACAAACTCATCGCCAATTCGAAGCTCACCGCCGAAGAGAGAGACCGAATCGCCAAGGCGGTGAACATCAATAACTCGGACATTGACCTGTGCGAGTTCGAGGGTGAGACGGTGATCGTCTACAGTTGGGGCAATCAGCAAGGCGTCGAGCACCTCGCCGAAGCGGTCTATGATGGCTCGCTGGCAGAGTTTCTGAGGAGTTGGTTTCCATAGGCAGCGCCCGTTTCTTCGTACGGGTAAAATCCGTACGCTAACAAACCACGAATCCGGCTGGAAGCCGGGTGGTCGTTTCCCCACTCCGCACTTACTCGTGCTCGAGTTTCAGAGTCATCGTCGGCTGGTCGGAGACTTCCGTCGGGCCAAAGTACTGGATCGGCCCCGGGAACGTGAACTCATCGTCCAGTGCCCAATCCTCGCGATTCGCCGCGAACTTCTCAAACGGCTTGCCATCAAGATCAACCAGCGCCTTCCTGATGACGGGTACGGGCTTGCCCTTGCGGATTTCCATGTTCAGCATCATAGTCACCGGGACTCCGCCCGCGACCCATTCATCCGACGGCCTGGTCATGTTCCGGACGTTCACCGTGTACCCCGTCAGCCCCGCCCGAACGAGCTGAGCCGCTGCACGGCCCAGCGAGTAGGTGTAGTCCGCATCGAAGTTCGAAGGAGCAGCACATCGGCCTTCATACCCCAGGAAGTGAGAAAGCGGGCTGAACTTGATGAAATCCTTGCCGTCCTCCACTTTGAGCATCCGAATCCTGTCAGCGACCAGGTCAATCAGCAGGCGCTCGGTCTCGACCTGCGAGAGAGGCACGTTTCCATGGTCGTCCCGCTTCAGGAGTACCTCCTGAATGGTCACCGGCAGGGACATGTACACCTTGGAGCTGGCACTGCTTAGATAGTTGCTGAGGAACTGCACCCTCTCCGAATGGTCGCTCAGGCTGTGAATGTACTTCTCATGCTCGGCAAGGATATTGCTCAACTCGTCAATCATGAGCTTGATCTCATTTATGAACTCCGGCAGGCCTTCGGGGACCAGCAATACGCCGTAGTTCCTGCCGGCTTCGGACCGCTTGGCGATCACCTCAACGATGTGATCCACAATCTCCTTGAGGGTCGTGCCTTTCGCCTGGACCTCCTCGGATATGAGGGCGATGCTCGGGTGAGTCTGGAGCGCACATTCCAGGGTGACGTGGCTCGCCGACCGGCCCATCAGTCGGATGAAATGCCAGTACTTCACTGCCGACATGGAGTCGCGGGCGACGTTCCCGATCAGCTCGGAGTACGTCTTGGCGGCCGTATCGAATCCGAATGAGGCCTCGATCAGGTCATTCTTCATGTCGCCGTCAATGGTCTTCGGCACGCCGATGATGCAGGTCTTCGAGCCTCGAGCGCGCAGATACTCGGCCAGGACGGCGGCGTTGGTATTGGAGTCGTCGCCGCCGATGATCACCAGGCCGCTAAGGTCCAGAGCCTTGAAATACTTTTCGCAGTCCGCCAAATCCTGGGGAGTTTCGATCTTGTCCCTGCCGCTCATGATCATGTCGAACCCGCCGGTATTCCGGTACTCTTCAATGATCTCGGCGGTCAGCTCTATGTACTTGCCCCGGAATACGCCCTTCGGCCCTTTGAGAAATCCGAAGAGGCGGCTGTCCTTATTTGCGGCCTTGAGAGCGTCGAATACGCCTGCGATCACGTTATGACCGCCGGGAGCCTGACCCCCCGAGAGCACCACACCGACGTTGATCGGGTCGTTGGTCAGGTTATCCTCGCCTTCGACTATCTTCACTATCGGCTGGCCGTATGTATTGGGAAACAGCGTCTTGATCTTGTCCTTATCGGTTAGTGGTTCGGTCGGAGCGCCGAACTCGATCTTGATCTTATTTGTGCGAAGCACCTTCGGCAGCTTCGGCTGATATGCCGCCCGCGCTTTCTGTAATGTTGATATCTCTCGACCCATGTCATCTACCCCCTAGCCAGTGTTACAGAGCCCTTCCGGGCGCCAGTGACCATTATAAGGCATTCAGAGCGATCTTGGCAAAGGAGGCTGAGAGGACTAGAGATACCGCCATCCTCGGCTCGGTCCACCACACGCCCGTGTACAAGCCGTTTCCCATAGAGCAATGCGTAATTCGTAATGCGTAAGGGAAGGGACAGCAGATTCGATGGGGAATAGGCTAGTAAACCGATTTTGGAGGCGATTCATGAAATCAGCGCTTATGGTTTGGGGAGGATGGGAAGGCCATGAGCCCAAGCAGTGCGTAGATGTCTTCGCGCCCGTGCTGGAAGCGGAAGGCTTCGAGGTGACCATATCGAATACCATGGACTCCTACCTCGATCAGGACATGATGCAATCCCTGAGTCTGATCGTCCCAGTCTTTACGATGGGGCAGATCACCGGTGAGCAGGAAGGCGGATTGCTGAAGGCGATCAAGAGCGGGGTCGGCATCGCGGGCTGGCATGGCGGCATGGGCGACTCGTTCCGCAACAATACCGGCTACCAGTTCATGGTCGGCGGGCAGTGGGTCGAGCATCCGGGCGGAATCATCAACTACACGGTGAATATCATCAAGCCCGAGGACCCCATCGTCGAGGGGCTAAGCGACTTCAAGATGAACTCGGAGCAGTATTACATGCACGTTGACCCGGGCAATGAAGTACTCGCTACGACGACCGTCGGCGGCGATCCTTATCCCTGGGTCGCGGGCACGGTCATGCCTGTGGTCTGGAAGCGCAAGTACGGCGAAGGCCGGGTATTCTATTCATCCCTGGGCCATGTGGCGACGGATTTCAACGTCCCCGAGTGCAAGGAGATCGTCCGGCGGGGGATGTTGTGGGCAGCCAAATAAGGTTTTGGGTGTTAGGGAACCGGAACACCATTTGAAGGGAGATAGCTATGACACCGACTAAGGTCGGAATCATCGGATGCGGGAATATCTGCGGAATCTACTTCCAGTCCGGGAAGATGTTTGAGATATTGGACATCGCTGCCTGTGCCGACCTACTCCCCGAGCGGGCGGAGGCGAAGGCCAATGAGTGCGGCTGCAAGGCCATGAGCGTCCAGCAATTACTCGCCGACCCGGAGATTCAGATCGTCATGAACCTCACCATCCCGAAGGCCCATGCGGAAGTCGGTCTGGCGGCACTTCAAGCGGGGAAGTCGGTCCACAATGAAAAGCCCCTTGCGGTCACGCGAGAGGACGGCCGCAAGATGCTCGATCTGGCCAAAGCCAAGGGGCTAAGGGTCGGCTGCGCGCCGGATACCTTCATGGGCGGTGGAATCCAGACCTGCCGCAAGCTCATTGATGACGGCGAGATCGGCGAGCCCATCGGGGCGACCGCCTTCATGATGTGCCACGGGCATGAGCACTGGCATCCTGATCCTGAGTTTTACTACAAGCCAGGCGGCGGGCCGATGTTCGACATGGGCCCATACTACCTCACCGCCCTCGTGAACCTCATGGGGCCCGTGAAGCGGGTCACCGGCTCAGCGCGGGCAAGTTTTCCCGAGCGCCTGATCACAAGCACAGCGAAGAACGGAACCAAGATCAAGGTCGAGACCCCGACTCATGTCACCGGCATCATGGACTTTGCCAATGGCGCCGTCGGCGTGATCATCACCACCTTCGACGTCTGGGCAGCCGAGCTTCCAAGGATCGAGATCTATGGCACCAAGGGCACGCTCAGCGTCCCCGATCCCAACTCCTTCGGCGGGCCGGTTCGCATGCAGAAGGGCCGAGACCCGTGGGAGGAAGTTCCGCTCACTCACGGATATGCCGAGAACAGCCGCGGGATCGGCGTAGCGGACATGGCGTATGCCCTTCGTTCGGGCAGACCGCATCGGGCGAGCGGCGAGCTGGCGTACCACGTCCTGGATATCATGCATGCGTTCCACGATGCGTCGAGAGAGGGCAGGCACATCATGCTGGAGAGCACCTGCTCCCAGCCCGCGCCCCTGCCGGTGGGTCTGAAAGCGGGGACACTCGACCCATAATCCCCCTCCCCCACCAGAGGGGGGAGGGAAGGGGTGGGGGGCAGAGGCAATGCCTATGGCAACCAGGCTCGCATTGGGAGTAGACGGCGGCGGAACGAAGAGTGACGCTGTCCTGGTGGATGAGACCGGCAAAGTGCTCGCGCTCGGCCGAGCGGGGAGCGTTCATTCGCTATACATCGGCTCGCATGCCGCTTACGAGAACTACGCCGAATCCATAAGGGAGGCGCTCAAGGGCCGGGAGCTTCAGACTCTCTGGGTGGCAGGCGTATCCCAGCGGATCTTTGAGCACTCAGGCGTCGAGATACCCGAAGCCCATTTCATCCATGCCCACGAGCATACCATGGCGCTGGCGATGGCTCTGGAGACTCACGGGATCGTCGTGCTTGCGGGGACGGGCTCGTTCGTGAGTGCAATCGGCCCGGATGGAGAGCGCCTGACCCTCGATGGCCTTGGTCCGGTATTGGGGGACTGTGGGAGCGGATATCAGATCGGCCTTGCCGGGATGAGGGCGGCGATGGCTTCTTCGTGGACGCCCGAGAGGAAGACGGCCCTCGAAGCACTCGTGCCACAGGAGCTTGAGGTCACCACTCTTCATGATATCTTCGATCTCGTTTATTCCCAGCACATCGGCCGGTCGAGGATCGCGTCCGTGGCGAGGGCGGTCATTCGAGCTGCGGAGGATGGAGACGCCGTCGCCCGCAAGATCATCGTCCAGGCGGCGGACGATATATCGGACGTGCTGGAGAACCTCATCCGCCGGCTGGGTCTGGAGAAGTGCGACTGGCCCATGGTGGCCTCGGGAGGGATCGCGCAGAATTGCGAGATGTATTGGGCGCGTGTCTGCGAGCGGGCGCTGAAGATCGCTCCTCGCCTGAGGCCGATTCGCCCGAAGGTTCGCCCGTGTGTCGGCGCGGCCCTCCTCGCGCTGAAAGACATGGGCGTACCTTGGACGAAGGATCTGCTTGCCAGGATTGAGCAGTCCTCATACGACCCATCACACCCATAGGACACATAAGACAAATGAACTACTTTCAAACTCTGCACACACTGCTGGACCGCATCCAGGCCGAGCAAGGGGCGAGCATACAGGCTGCCGGGCGGATGATCGCCGATTCCTGGGCCTCGGGAGGTCGCCTCTTCATCACCGATATGGGCCATGGAACCGCCGCTGAGATGACCAATCGAGCGGGCGGACTCATGGGCCTAAAGCACCTCAAGGCCGAGGAGAAGGACGAACTCAGGGCGGGCGATGTCGTGTTCGCCGGATCGGTCTCAGGGCGGAATGTCGCTCCCATAGACCTCGCTATCCAATGCCGGGAGAAAGGCGCGAAGGTGATAGTCCTCACCGCGTTGGAATACACGGCACAGGTTACATCGCTCCATGAATCGGGTAAGAAGCTAATGGACGTGGGTGACCTGGTGATTGATCTCTGCGCACCGTTCGGCGACGCATCCCAGGAAATCGAGTGCCTGCCCGTGAAGGCGCTCCCTGTCTCGGGAATCGCATTCATTGCCATCCTTTGGGCGATCTGCGGCGAGGCCATCGAGCAGGCGCTGGCAAAGGGAATCCGCCCGCACGTGTACATGAGCCACAATCGCCCCGGCGGCCCTGAGTTCAACGAGAAGGGACTCGCCGAATGCCAGAATACCAGGTTTTAGGCTGTGTATAGTTCCCAACCTACAACCCGCCCCACGAGTTGCCGATTATAGTAACGTACACATTGCCCAGACTCGTGTTTAGAGTTGACAAAAATTGAACAAGCGGTTATGATTTAGTCAAAGATTCGAAATGACGGCCTACCACAGTGCTCACGGTATGCCGCCTCTCCTTCGTTCTCCGGCTGATGGGTGGCCGGCCAGCAATCCCAGCGCTATGAGCCATCCGGCCTGAGGGCGGGAGCAAGAGATGTTAATCCAGGATCAAGTACAGACCCAACAACAGAAGATTGATCCGAAGGTTATTCTTGCGAACAATATCCTTCAGCTCTCGGGCGTCGAGCTGGAGCAGGCAGTGGAGCAGGAACTCGCCGAGAATCCGGCCCTGGAGCAGGAGGACGAAGAGCCCTGCACCGGCTGTGAGATGAAGCCGTTCCTCTGCAAGGACTGCCAGTACAGCAAGCAGAAGGCAGATCAGGAATTCGTCGTAAGCGATCAGGTCAACCAGGAGCCCGAGTATGTCTTCGAGTTCAACTCCGACCCCGATGATCAGACCGATCCCATCAGCTTCATCCGCGCCGAATTGACTCTCCCCGAGCATCTCCGGGAACAGCTCAGGAGCACGGTCTCAGGCAAGATCCTCGAGGTGGGCGATTATCTGGTCAACTACATTGACGATAACGGCTACCTCAAATGCGACCTTATGGAACTGACCCTGGAGCTGGATGCCACGGATGAGGAGATCGCAGAGGCGCTGGCCGTTATCCAGACGCTCGACCCGCCGGGAGTCGGGGCAAGGGAACTCAGGGAGTGCATGATAATCCAGCTTCGGTACCTTGCCGAGGAAGGCCATGGAAGCCCCATCGCTCTGCGGATGGTGCAGGACTTCTGGGATGAGATCAAGAGCCGGAAGTTCAATCGGATCGCTCGGAGGCTCAAGGTTAAGCCGGATAGAGTCTTGGAGGCTGTGGGCTTTATCCAGACACGGCTGAGTCCGTACCCGGCGGCAGGCTTCCGGTCTCCCTGGGATAGCAAGCCGAATGATGCGAAGACCTCCGTCCGCGCCGACGTGATCATCCACCGGACACCGATCGGCTATGAGATCGAAGTCGTCACCAACGAGCACATCGCCCTGACTATCAACCCGTACTACCGCCGGATATACAACGATTTGCGCAACGGCAAGGCTAAGGCATATACGTCCGAGGATAAGAAGCACGTCACGGAGTACATGGAGCGCGCCGAGCTATTCATCAAGAACATCCATAACCGCCGAAAGACCCTCAAGAACATCACTCGCCACTTAGTGGAGTATGAGCAGGGCTTCCTGGAGACCGGATCGAAGCTGTTCCTTCGCCCGCTCACCAGAGTCAAAGTTGCGAAGGCTATCGGCATGCACGAATCAACCGTCAGTCGGGCGACCGCGAACAAGTACGTCCAGCTCCCGAACCAGGAAGTCGTGCCGTTCGAGTTCTTCTTCCAGCCCTCGCATTCGATAGGCGATATGGTAGCAACGCTCATCGGCAACGAGGATTCCGCCCATCCGCTGAGCGATCAGGAGATCGCGGATACCCTGACCAAGCAGGGAAATCCCGTGGCCCGCCGAACGGTCGTCAAGTACCGCGAAGCCCGCAAGATCCTCTCCTCCCGCCAGCGAAGGCGGTAATCGTCTATCCACCTGTTCCATTCTTGTCCCCCGAACCTGTATAATAACGGGAATGTATGGGCGTATGGGGGTATGGGGGGTTCTTATTCCCACACTCCCATACACCCAGACTCTCTATCCGAAGGGCCATCACATTGGATTCCAGCCGGGTCATCGGCAATAAATACAAGTGGCTTGCCATGCTCACCGTGGGCATCGGGACGTTCATGTCTACGCTCGATGCCAGCATCGTGAACGTCTCGCTGCCGACCATTATGGCTTCTCTGCACACGGACCTCCCAACCGTCCAATGGGTGGTTTCCATCTATCTCCTCGTCGTGACCGGCCTTCTCCTCACGCTCGGACGGCTTGCCGATCTTGTCGGTCGGAAGCCAATCTTCGTCGTCGGAATGGTGATCTTCACTGTGGGATCGCTGTTTTGTGGGCTTTCGCGGCATATTTATGCGCTAATCGCATTCAGGGGGCTGCAGGCGATCGGGGCGGCGATGATCATGGCAAACGGCCCGGCAATCCTGACCGACGCCTTCCCCCGAGCAGAACGAGGCAAGGCAATGGGTATTCTTGGCATGGTGGTGGCAACCGGCCTCACTTCCGGCCCTGCGCTGGGAGGCTTCCTGATCGCCGCCCGAGGATGGCCGCTGATCTTCTTCGTCAACCTGCCGATCGGCGTGATCGGGGTTATCATGACCATCAGAATTCTGCATTCGCAGCCCAGAGGCCATGAGATTTACTTCGACATCCCCGGGGCATCGATGCTTATGGTGAGCCTGGCTTCCCTGAGCCTTGCTTTGAGTGACGGTCCGGAAAAGGGCTGGCTTACGCCCTATATCATCATCCTATTCGGCGCATTTCTGGTCTTTGGGATCGCATTCCTCATCCGGCAGCGGACAACGGCGCACCCTCTCATCAATCTTGCCCTATTCCGAAATCGGCTGTTCGCCGCTGCGAGCGCCAGCGCATTCGTAGCCTACGTGGCGACGTTCTCGGTCGTTTTTCTCATGCCATTTTACCTCACAGGGTTACTGAAGTATGGCCCTGAGAAAGTCGGCCTCACCCTGACCGCCGTCCCATTGACGACCGCCGTCATCTCCCCGATCAGCGGGGTGCTTTCGGATCGGATCGGGTCGAGGGCGCTGGGCTCCACTGGCCTGGCGATCGCGAGCATCGGCCTGATCCTCATCAGCCGCCTGGGACTGCATCCGAGCCATTTGCAGGTGATCATCTCGCTTGTGGTGATGGGGTTCGGTCAGGCGATCTTCCAGTCGCCGAACAGCAGCGCGATCATGGGGTCGGTGAGGACGAATATGCTGGGGATTGCGGCAGGCATGGTCGCGACGATGCGTAATCTGGGAATGGTGACGGGGGTGGCTATCTCGAGTGCCGTGTTCACCAGCCTGAGCATGCGCTATATGCCGGAATTCGGACCAAACGTGGGTCGAGTGCTCGCATTCCGAACGGCCTTCATAGTGGCAGCCGCCATTTGCGCAGCGGGGGTGTTCACATCAGCGGCGAAGGGGAGTGGGGGAAGTGAACAGCAAACGGTGAACAGTGAACAGTGAAAGGTGAACGGTCTGCCTTGGAAGTTGGACGTTGAATGTTCAGGCCTTCTCCTTCTTCAGCTTCTCCTCCCGCTCTCTGAGAAACGCGAGTTCGGCCTCGGTGAGGCCGTTGGTATTCTCCTCCTTGGCAGGCTTGGGCGAGGTAGCTTTCCTGGTTGCCTCGGCCGGCTTCTCGGGCTTCGGGGTCTTAGAGGCCGCGGGAGTTTTCTCCGCCTTCACCGGCTCGGGGGCCGGAGTGTGCTTTTTCGGCGCCGGCTTCGGGCCGGGCTTGATCTTCTCCAGATCGTTCGCCTGAATGAGGATGGTATAAGAGAGCTTGAACTGCTTCTCCTCGGGGGTAAGCCGGTTCCGAGCCTCGCCCGAAAGGCCGTTCAACCACTTGCGCTTGATGGATTCCTGTATCTCCGTGTGCCTCTTGAGCACGTCCGCGGGCAGGACTTCGGGATCTACTTTGACGCAGACCTCGCCGTCGTATACTTTGTCAACCGTCCCTGTGAGTCCGGCAAAATACGGATAATAAGTCTGGTTCTTAGCATCCGCGGGTGTTGCCTCGCGGCTTACGACCTGAACAACGTCGCCCTCACTAAACTTCGCCATTTTCTTCTCTCCTCGGCACTATTCTAGCACAAATGAGCCGTCCTACGCCAGCCTTCTCCCGACATAGATATAGCTGGTTATCGCATGGAAGTACTCGCCTTTGTCTGCCAGCGACTGAAGATCACCAAGAAAACGGTCGTATTCCTCCCTGGAGATCATGCCCCGTTTGACCAGCGCCTCGAAGTCTCTCATGCCGGAATGATCGAACTCCGTACTGGTGAGAACGTAGGGATAGACCTTGCCCTCGAAGAGCCGACTGCGATGGAACACCCGCCAAAGTCGCCTGCCCATCCACGAATCGCAATCCGCCATCCATGCCTGCTTCCAGTCGCCGAAGATATGGATGATCTTCCGTACGAGGTCCTTATCCGATCCGTCTATCGCCTGCGAGTCCCAGTCCCAGTGGGCGAAAAGCACCTGTCCGTGGGGTCTTAGGACGCGGTGAACCTCGCTGATGAGCGCATCCTTGTCCGGGATGCACTCCAACATATCCCTGGAGTAGACCAGATCGAACCGGCCATCCCCGAACGGCAGACCCTGGGAGACATCGGCAACCATGAACTCGAATCTGGGGTCGTCCCCGACTTCGGCCTTCGCCGCATCGAGCGCCTTCTGAGACGAATCCACTCCGACCAAGCGAGCGTCCGGGCCCACCGTCTCCCCAATCCGCCTGAGGTCATAGCCCTTCCCGCAGCCGAGGTCCAGCACATTCTTCACGCCCTCCAGGTCCATGAGTGAGTAGATGTAATCTCTCATCGCAAGCATGTCGGACGGCAGTTCGGTCATCGGTATCCTCCTTCTGGACAGTTCGTCAGCCCAGCCTCAAACCCTTTGTAGAGCGACGCGCATCGAACGTGCAGTTTGCCCACGGGCATCCTTCGTTGAGATAATTCGTCTAACACACCCTAAACCCCTTGGGCGCAGCGCAGGTACGTTGCCACCCGATATTTCCCACCTCGCGCCCGGATTATGCTATAATCATCCCGTGAACAACTACGCTTACGTCGCGATTTTCGCGATCATCGGAGTGGGGTTCGCCGTCGTGACCCTCTGGTTCTCGTGGCTGCTGAGGCCGACTCATCGGCCCACCGGCTGCAAGGGCGAGGCATACGAATGCGGCGAAGTCCCGTTCGGCGACGCGTGGAAGCAGTTCAAAGTAGGATATTACATTTTTGCATTGATATTCGTCATATTCGATGTGGAAGCGATCTTCCTATTTCCGTGGGCGAAGCAGCTTCTGAGTCTGAAGGCGGCCGGGCTTGGCGTATTCGCATTCATTGAAATGATGATTTTCATTGGTGTTCTTCTCGCCGGCTTGCTTTATGCGTGGACAAAGGGAGTCTTGAAGTGGGAGTAGCCGAAAAACTTCCTGAAGGCAGCGTAATCACGACCACGGTGGACACGGTCCTGAACTGGGCGCGTACCTCCTCGCTCTGGTACATGCTATTCGGTCTAGCGTGCTGCGCGATCGAGATGATGTGTACCGGCGCGGCGAGATACGACTTCGACCGGTTCGGGATGATCTTCCGAGCGTCACCCCGCCAGAGCGACCTGATGATCGTCGCGGGCACGGTGACTAAGAAGATGGCCCCCAGGATCAGGCGGCTGTACGAGCAGATGGCCGAGCCCAGATACGTCATCGCCATGGGCGCGTGCGCATGCTCGGGCGGGCCGTTCTATGACTCCTACAGCGTTGTGAAAGGCGTGGATGAGATCGTGCCCGTGGATGTCTATATCCTCGGCTGCCCTCCCAGGCCCGAAGCGCTGATTCAAGGCTGTCTAAAACTCCACGAAAAAATAAAGAAGGAAAGCATCGCCGGAAAGAGAACTTAACAGCAATGCTAGTATCAGAGCGTGTCGAGCAGCTCTTGCTCGGTCAGTTTCCTGAGGCAATCCTCGAGTCTCGGGAAATCTCCCAAGTCTCATCCCACACGATCAAGATAAATGAAATCGTTTACATATGCCGGTTCCTGAGGGACCACCCCGAATTGGACTTCGATTATCTCATGTCGCTCACGGCGGTTGATTGGCCGGAAAGACTGGAAGTCGTCTATCACTTGTATTCCATCGCCTACAAGCACTATGTGACATTGAGGGTAAACCTCGACAAGGAGGACCCCACCGTTCCTTCTGTTACCTCCGTGTGGAAAGCCGCCGACTGGCAGGAGCGCGAGGTATACGACATGTTCGGGATCGAGTTTGCGGGCCACCCGGACTTGCGCCGGATCCTCCTTGATCCTGATTGGGAAGGCTTTCCTTTGCGCAAGGATTATGTGGAAGAATAACTATGTTACGAACTGAAGAGATACAGGTGAACATGGGTCCTCAGCATCCGAGCACTCATGGCGTGCTGAGGATGATCTTGAAGCTCGATGGCGAAGTGGTCGTCGAAGCCCAGCCGGATATCGGCTTTCTCCATCGCGGCATAGAAAAGCTGGCCGAGAAGCGGACCTACAACCAGTTCGTCACCCTGACGGACCGGACGGACTACCTGTCCTCTATGCTGGACAACGCCGTCTATGCCATGGCGGTCGAGAAGCTGATGGGCATCGAGGTTCCTGAGCGGGCGGAGTACATCCGAGTCATCATGATGGAGCTGAACCGGATTGCCAGCCACCTGGTGTTCGTAGGAGCATTCGGCCTGGACCTGGGCGCGAGCACTCCGTTCATCTATGCCTTCCGCGAGAGAGAGGATGTCATAGACATCTTCGAGGCGACGTGCGGCGCGAGGCTTACCTACAACTACATACGCCCGGGCGGAGTCATGCGCGACCTTCCTCTCGGCATGGATGAGAAGATTCGAGCCTTCCTAAGGAAGCTTCCATCAAGATTAGCTGAGATTGACGACCTTTTTAGCCGAAATGAAATTGTATATGTGCGCGCTCGGGGCGTGGGGATCATCTCGCCCAAGGATGCTATTGATTATGCCATGAGCGGCCCGAACCTTCGTGGCTCGGGCGCGCCGTTCGACGTGCGCAGAGATGAACCTTATTCGATATACGACCGTCTGGAGTTCAAAATAGTCACCCAGCCGACGTGCGACTGCCTGGGTAGGTACCTCGTTCGGACGGGTGAGATTCGGGAAAGCCTGAAGATCGTGGAGCAGGCGCTGGATGGACTCCCAGAAGGCGAGTACACGGCGAAGGTGCCGAGAGTCCTGAGACCCCCGGCAGGAGAGGTTTATACGAGAATCGAGTCATCCAGGGGCGATTTGGGAGTTTACCTTGTCAGCGACGGGTCAACTTCCCCGTACCGACTTCATTGGCGCGCCCCGTCATTTATTAATCTTGCAGCGGTCAGCCAGATGGTGAAGGGTTGGAAAGTTGCCGACGTGGTAGCCATCCTGGGCAGCCTGGACATTGTTCTGGGTGAGGTTGATCGGTAGGAGGCGATGAAAATGCCTGCGAGACCCTTCTGGGTCATATTCACAATCTGCATCATTATCTTGGTCGAGTGGCTGATAGTCCCACGGGTTATCGAAACAGTCGTTACGAAGGACCTTCCATCCCTGGGAGTCACCCTCCAGGACGTGAAGCCGGTGTTCGATGACACGAGCCTCAAAATACCGAACAGCTTGAGGACTCAATTCGTCACTGACCCCGACAACGTCCTGAGTGCGGATGATCTCAAGGGCGTTGGATTCAAGTCCAAGCTGGCCATCCTGCTGTTCTTCGAGCAAACAAAGGCCATAACCTATGTTGCCGGCCTCTTCCTGGCGGGCATCCTCGCCGGCTTCCTCTTTGCATCGGTGGCTTTCCGCCAGTTGGTGAAGTTCGGCGACCGGCTTGGCGAGCTATCGGGGACGGACAAGATCGCCATTCTCATGGGAGTGATCCTCGGCCTGCTGCTCACGGGCATCCTCGTCCCGGCCCTCATGTCGTGGTTCAATATGAAGGGCAACAATCCGGGGTTCCGGGCCATTTTCGCCGTCATCATCATATCCCTGTGCGTCAAGGCCCTCACGAGCATGAAGGACGAGTTGAAATTCTACTTCCCCGGTCTTTCAACGAAGGACCAGATGGACAAGGCCTTTCAGAAGCCAAAGATCCTCGACACGAACGTTATCATTGACGGCCGCATAGCGGACGTCTGCCGCTCGGGATTCCTGGAAGGCAAGATCTGCATACCGAGCTTCGTGCTGGAAGAGCTTCAGCACATCGCCGACTCGGCCGACGGGCTTCGCCGAGCGAGAGGCCGCCGGGGCCTCGACATCCTGAACGTCATGAGGACGGAACTCAATCTCCAGGTCACTCAAAGCGAGTCGGTTGATCCTGCGGACTCAGAGGAAGTTGATGTCAAGCTGGTGAAATTGGCCAAGGAGATCGAAGGCGCCATCGTCACGAACGACTTTAACCTGAACAAGGTTGCACAGCTCCAGGGCGTAACCGTCCTGAATATCAACGAGCTGGCGAACGCCCTGAAGCCGGTCGTCCTCCCCGGCGAGGAACTCACGGTCTCCGTGATCAAGGAAGGCAAGGAAGCCGGCCAGGGAGTCGCGTACCTCGATGACGGAACGATGATCGTCGTGGAGGGAGCGAGGTCTCATGTCGGGGATACGGTGGATGCCATCGTCACCAGTGTCCTTCAAACCGTCGCAGGCAAGATGATCTTTGCTAACCTGAGGTCGGTTCAGGACCAAGAGGATGAGTTGATTGGCCGTAACGTCCGCTCTTATTCCAGCTTCAGGCCTCGGAAGAAGGTTAAATAGTCCGTCCGGCAAGGCATTCGCGCTGATAGCTGGAGAGCCGCTCATCAGCTATACGCTCCGCGCCTTCCAGGACAGCCCCCAGGTTGACGAGATTGTTCTCGTCGTCCGGCCTGATGAGCTGTCCGTCACCCGAGACCTTGTGGAGTCACGGGGCTTCTCCAAGGTGAAGTCAATCACCCCCGGCGGGGAAGTCCGCCAGGATTCGGTCCGCAACGGCCTCGCCGAGGTTTCGGCGGATTCGGACATTGTCGCCATCCATGACGGCGCCCGCCCCCTGATCACTCGGGAAACAATCGCCTCCACCATCGAGGCCGCCCATGCCGATGGAGCGGCGATCGCGGCAGTGCCGGTGATTGACACCATCAAGTCCTCGCTCGACGGGCTTTTCGTGAACTCGACCCTCGACCGCGAGACTCTCTATGCCGTCCAGACGCCGCAGACGTTCCGACGAAGCATCATCACAGAGGCCTATGACCGCGCCTACGCGGACCGCTTCTATGGCACGGACGACGCCTGCCTGGTCGAGCGTCTCGGCATTCCTGTCCGCATCGTTCGGGGCTCATACGAGAACATCAAGGTCACCACTCCCACCGACCTTCGAATCGCAGAGTCCCTCCTCTCCCCATCTCCCCATCCCCCCATCCCCCCTTCAC
>DASRZD010000738.1:0-8758 GCA_035686805.1 Armatimonadota bacterium | reverse complement strand
GGCGGACGTTGAAGGCTATTGCATCCAGGTCTATTTCGGCGATTGTTGGTCGTGGCATAGTATGCTTAGCGCTATCTCCGCATAAAGGTTCGCTGCGCGCTGGACTTCGGCCAGGTCAACGAACTCGTCGGCCGAGTGGGCGCGCTTCAGCTCGCCCGGGCCGAGGACGACGGCGTCAATCCCAAGGCCGCTTTGGAAGGGCTCCGCCTCGGTCCAACCTCTCCAGCCGACGACCGGCGGCTCGAAGCCGGTTCGCCCAGCGGCCTGGATGATGGCCTTGATGAGCGGCGAGTCCTCGGGCGTATCGAGGCACTCACCCTTCTTCGTGATCTTATACTCGGCATCGGGCCAATCGGCGAGATAGGCCTCGATGCGGGCAAGGGTCTCCTCGACCTTCATCGGCGGGACGAGTCGAATATCAATCGAGGCCTCGCACCTGTCAGGGACGCGATTCGGCCGATCGCCTGCCCGTATTATACCAAGATTCAGGGTGGCAGGCCCGACCGTCGGATGAGCGGGATAGTCGGCCACGAGTGCTCGAAGACCCTCGACCAGCTTATACATGCGGTCAATGGCATTGATGCCCTCCATGGGGATCGAGCCGTGGGTTGATCGCCCGTGGGTGACGATGTCGAGGAAGATCAGGCCGCAGTGCGAGCGGACGATCTCCAGGCTGGTCGCCTCACCGACCACCGCCATGTCACACCGATATCCATTGCGAATGGCGGACCGAACGCCGTTTGCGTCGCCTTCTTCGTCAACCGATATGAGAAGATCGAGCGTGCCGTTGAGGGTAGTCTTCGACTCGGCGATTGCCTTGAAGACGGCGATCATGGCCGCCACGCAGGCCTTGTCATCCACCGAGCCGAGACCGTACATGCGACCATTCTCGATTCGGGCATTGGGAACGGAATTGCCGCTGGGAGGGATGGTGTCGGCGTGAGCGTTCAGGCAAAACGCCGGGCTTCCGCTCCCCAGGCGGGTAAGAAGGTTGAACCGGGCGTCGGGAAGGATCAGGCGAACGGGACGGAATCCAAGCCCTCGCAACTCCTTTTCGAGGAAGAGCATGATCTCTTCCTCTTGAGGGAAGACGCTTGGGATGTTGACCAGCGATTCGTGCAGGCGCAGGAGATAGTCCTGGTCTACCGGAGGTGTGGGAGCATGGGAGTGCGGGGGCGTGGGGGTGCTCATGCTTCCGCCACGACCGGATTACGAAGGGTGCCGATCTTCTCCACGTGCGCCTCCATGATGTCGCCGGGGAAAACCGGCTTCATGCCCTCCGGCGTGCCGGTGGAGATTACGTCCCCGGGAAACAGAGTATGGTAGCTGGAGATGTACTCTATCAGTTTTGATATCTTGAACATCAGGCTGCGGGTATTGTCTTTCTGCCGGGTCTCGCCGTTGACCTTAAGCTCCAGGTCAAGCTCGACGGGCTCCTTGATTTCGTCGGGCAGGACAATCACAGGGCCCATCGGGCAGAAGGTATCAATGCCCTTGGAGCGTGTCCAGGGGCTGGACTGCTCCATGTCCACTCGCTGCATGTCACGGGCGGTCACATCGTTCATGATCGTATAACCGGCGATATGGGCGGGGGCATCGGCCTCGGGGATATTCGCGCCCTCCTTGCCGATGATCACCGCCAGCTCGATCTCAGGGTCAACACGGGTGAGGGATTTCTTGTACACGACCGGCTCATCCGGTCCAATGACCGCCGAGTTTACCTTGCCGAAAAAGATGGGCTCGGTCGGGATGTGATAGCCGCTCTCCTTCGCGTGGGCGAGGTAGTTTCGGCCGAGGGCAAGGATCTTGGAGGGACGCTTGATGGGAGCAAGCGCCTTGTATTTGCGAACCTTGAACTTATCGGACAGGTTGTGCTTGTCCACGAATTCGAGGACCCGGCTGAAGATCTCCACGGTGAAGAGGTCGGCTTCCATGAGCGCCACTGGGGAACTGATGGGGCATGCGCATACGCCCTGATCGAAGAGCTGGAAGGCCTGAAACGCCTCGGTGAAATTGAGAACACCATCCTGAAGGAGTATGCCGATGCTCTCCTGGGTGGTTTGCGCTGCGAAACGAAGTACCTTCATGATAACCCCCATTGCAGACGAGAGACTGTCATAGGGATTATACCCGTGACGGGCGGAGAGGGTCAACTGAGTGCGGAGTAGGGAGTGCGGAATGAAGACTGAACCGCCGAGCAGCCGGCCAATCTGGAGTGCGGTCGCGAAGTCGGAGACAAAGCTGCCGCTTTGCCATCGCCATAGTTGGCCCTGACCCGACCGCGTCGGGGTAAATCCCGACGCTATCATAACATAAACTCCGCTCAAAGCGGACTGGCAGATTCGCCTGCCTAGTCGAGCACCTCAATCACATCTGCTTTCAGGTCCTTGCGATGCCACTCGGGCATGCCCTTCCGGCTGCCGCCTTCCAACTCGATTACGGATATGCGAGCCGGGTAAGACGAGCCGTCAGGGAGATTGAGGATGAGTTTGTAGTTATTGCCGCCATCATCGTTCCAGATCTTCTGATACTTCAGGGCGATCACCGATTGCTGGAGATCGCTGGGCTGGATATCGGATTTGAGCGTGGCGGCCCATTGGACGAACTGATTGTACTGATCGGGCATGAGGCTGGAAGCAGGGAGACCTTTCTCCGACTGAGCCATGGTCCGCAATTCCGGGCCGAGAGCCTTCAGGAACCGGAGACTATCCTTCGCGTATGAAGCAAAAGCTCCATGGATGAACCTGAATCCGGGCCATTTCAACTGGTTATCAGGCAGGGAAGCCATGTCCATCTGCACATCCAGGCTGATGCACCCGTTGTCCTCGAGGCTTTTCCAGCAACGCTCGATCAGTGAGGCGGGCGGCTCCTCGCAGAGAGGCTCGATGTACCACTTATTGAACCGCAGGCGGATGGTCTTGCCATCGAAGCGGCTGGAATAATCCATGTCCTGGCACACAGAGGCGACCAGTTTTTGAGGCGAAATGCCCCGAACCGCTCCTCGTTCACTCTTCGGTTGATAATGATAATCAGCGATCACATCCACAGCCGATTGCTCGCCGATCCCCTGCAAGACATCCCCAAGCAGCAAACCCTGCCGGAAATCCAACCAGCGAAGCTCCTTGGTCGTGATCTCTGGTTTCTCGGGAAGCGGCTCGCCTCCCATGGCGCTTGCCAGTTCCAGGCCTATCAGGTCGCGCACAATCTGCTGTCTTGGGGGACTCACTCTAATACCGGGGAACCATTTCTTGTCTCCAACGTTGACCTCCAACTCCAGAGATCCCCCATAATAGGGGCTGCGCCCCGTCAACCTGACGTCTACGGTTACCAAAGCCATGTCCTCAGGAACGAATGGCACGAACTCAGGCAGTTCGAACCCCTCCTCTTTAGCAGAATTCCAGGCTTCCGTACTCATTCGGTTGGCCCGCTCAAGCATCGCCGCCTGCCATTGCTGAGGAAAATCGGCGAATTTGGATGAGATCTCGTTCCCGGTAAAAACCTTGCGAAGGAATGGTTCGCCCAACTGCATGAACAGGCCGGCGTCGTCTTTTCTGGTAGGGTAGGTCATCGCGCGGTATCGCATCGGATCGCTGCTCTGGAGTCGTTTCAGGGCTTCCTCGCTTAGGGTACCCGCCGCCAGCTTCTTGAGGTAGTCGAGGAGGAGCTCATTCTGAGCCTCCGTCTCCTTCTGTCTCAGCTCATCCCGGCGCTTGGCATGGCGGGCGTCCTCATAGAGCTCATACCTGTAATGGCCGGGAAAGCCTTTCACCGACCAGTGATAACCGAAGAGGTTGGCGACCTCGGTCATGACATCGCGAAGGGGCCGATCGTGGAAGTAGATGATCGCCCGCTCGCCCCAGAGCTTCTGATTGGTCAGGAGCTTGACGTCCGTCTTGGCGGAAAGCTCGTCGAAGAGTTGGCGGAGATTCTTGCTCTTCACGAAGACCTTGACGCGCCTGTCCAGTCGGGAGTCGGTGAGGATCTCATTCGGCAGCTTGGGTTTTGGCTCATCGAAAGGCTTATAGGGCGCAAGCTTGTCCGACGCGCCGAATGCCGTGCCGGCGAGAACCCCTAGGACGACTAGAAACAGCGCAACGTGACGGCCCATCATCTTGCCCTCCACTGTTACTATAACGGTTTGGCATGCGTTTCGGTTACGCAGTGTTTTCGCTGATTGCAGTTTTCGGCGGCTGTATGGTAAAGTTTCCGCGTACCCGACCTGGAGGTTGATCATGAACGAGAAACTAGCAATCAACGGTGGCCCACCTGCTAAGACCACGCCGAACATCCACATGTTCCCGGGTGGGATGGAGATCGGCGAGGAGGAGAGGAAGGAAGTCCTGGAGGTGCTGGATCACAAGTACCTTTTCCGGTACTACGGCCCGGAGGACTTCCCGTCGAAGGTTCGGCAGCTCGAAGTGGATTTCGCCCGGCTCATAGGGACGAAGTATGCGCTCGCGGTGAACTCCTGCACCTCGGCGCTGATCTCGTCGCTGGTGGCGGTGGGAGTCGGGCCGGGAGACGAGGTCATTGTCCCCGGATACACGTTCTTCGCCTCGGCGGCCGCAATCCTCGCGGCGAAGGCGATCCCGATCATCGCGGAAGTTGATGATTCCCTGACCCTCGACCCGGCGGACTTCGAGGCGAAGATCACCGACAAGACCAAGGCGGTCATCCCGGTCCACATGCGAGGCGCGCCTTGCGACGTGACCGCAATCATGGAGATCGCCCGCAAGCATGGGCTCAAGGTGGTCGAGGACGTGGCTCAGGCATGCGGCGGGAGTTATCATGGGGCGAGGCTGGGGAGCTTCGGCGACTGCAACGCCTTCAGCCTCCAGTACCATAAGATCATCACCTCGGGCGAGGGAGGGATGGTCGTCACGAATGACGAGCGCCTGTATGACCGAGCCCAGAACTATCATGATACGGCGGCTTGCTGGCGGCCCGACCGCTATGGCTTGCCGAGGTACGAGGGGGAGGTCTTCCCCGGCGAGAACTATCGAATGAGCGAATTGGCTGGTGCCGTGGCGCTGGTTCAGCTTAGGAAGCTCGACGGCCTGCTCGCGGGCATGCGGCGCAATAAGAAGCGGATCAAGGATCAGATTGGCGACCTGCCGATCACCTTCCGGCGGCTGAATGACGTTGAAGGCGACACCGCCATTGCGCTGATCTTCTATCTGCCGGACAGCAGGATCACGGCCAGGTTCGCTGACGCGCTTCAGGCGGAGGGCGTCGGTGCGGCGTGCATCTTCGACAAGGGCATCCCGGACTGGCATATTTACGCTCACTGGAAACACATTATCGAGAAGGTGACCGCGACCCCCGAGGGGTGTCCGTACACTTGCCCCTACTACGGGAAGACGGTCGAGTACTCGCCGGATATGTGCCCGAACACGCTCGACTACCTCAGCCGCTCGATTCATATAGACATCCCGCCGCAGATGACAGAGGAGGATTGTGATATGATAGCAAAAGGGATTACTAAGGTTGCGAAGGCAATGCTATGAAATGGTCAAAGGGTCCAATGGTCTAATGGTCTGATGATCCGGACATTCGACCATTTGACCATGTGACCATCCGACCATTCAAGGAGGTTTCCATGCCGAGAATTGACATTTGCATCGAGCCGTTGTTCACCGATCTGCCGCTCGTCGAGCGGGCTAAGAGGGTTCATGACGCGGGTTTTGACGCGATCGAATTCTGGTTCTATGACATGGGCGGTGATCGGAAGATCGGGGAATTGGCGAGCTACTGCCGGTCGGCGGGGATGCTGATCAGCGACATCGTGGTCAATTCGCCCGATGGGAAGATCGGCGGGTCGCTCACCGATCCTGCGGATCGGCCGAAATACGTCGAACGGGTGAAAGAATCCATTCGGGTGGCGAAGGACATCGGCTGCGAGAAGCTGATCACATGCACGGGCAACTTCCTACCGCTGCCGGACCTGCAGCGACAGCGGGAGAGCGTCCTGCATTCCCTCAAGGCGGCGTGCGAGGTCTGCGAGAAGGAAGGGATCACATTGCTGCTGGAGCCGCTGAACACGGCGGTTGATCATAAGGGGTATTTCCTGGATTCGGCCGACAAGGGGGCGGAGATCGTGCGGGAGGTCGGCAGCCCGAACATGAAGCTGCTGTTCGACGTGTACCACATGCAGATCATGCAGGGGAATGTGATCGCCCGGATCGAGAACTACATAGACGTCATCGGGCACTTCCATGCGGCGGGCGTCCCCGGCAGGCATGAGTTGGACGACGGGGAGCTGAACTACCCGGAGATCATCCGGCGCATAGATGCGCTGGGGTACAAGGGTTGCTTAGGGCTCGAATACTGGCCGTCACTCGAGCCTGGTGAGTCACTCCGGAGGATGCGCGATCTAACACGACAGACGTTCTAGATATACTAGCGATGGGGCGATGGGGGGATGGGGCGACCCGGAACCAAACACCCTCCACCTAACCCCATTCGCATTTCGTCACCCTGCCTTCCGCCTGGCGCTGATTCGTGCCTTCTTCTGCCGAATCTCCTTGCCCCGGCGTTCCCAATACTCCACTTGCTCATCCAGCGACATCGCCGCAAGCTTGGCTTGCACCTTCTCAGCGGCTTGATGCTTCATCTCCACACAGTCAAATGTCTTCTTCATATTCGATCACCTCGGCAGGGGACAGGATGTCTATGTACCCATAGCCGTTTAGAACATTCACGGCATTGTACTTGCGCTTCTTGTCATAGTGTACCATATGCCGGAAATTCCAACTCACGATTATGTCACATTCGGCGAGAGTAGCCGTGGCTACATGAAGCGCATCATCTGCCCATTTGGGCGAGACAACTCCTGCATCCAAGTATGCCTGCTGCAGAAGAATCGCCTGCTGCGTGGGAAAGACTGACCCCGCATACGCCAGGACCTCAGCATAGAAATCCTGCACGTTTTGGGGAGAAAGGGATATCTCATCCTCCACCAAGGCGGACATGACAATATCGAATCTGCTCAGCCGCGCCTGCTCGAAGAAGGCGGTTGTTGCTTCTCGGAACTCCTCGTCGAACACAGCCCCAAGGACACTGGTATCTATGTAAACCCTGTTCCTGCGCATGCCCTGCATGCAAGCATTATAGAAGCGTGAGGTAGATTTGGCAAGAAAACGGCATGGACGGGATTTCCAAGAGGAAGGAGCCAGGCTTGCTAGGCGATATCATTGTGTGCGAAGCAAGGATTGCGGATTGCGCGGCTGTGTGGTAAAGTTTGAAATCAGGAGGTTTTCATGCCGATCAGACGATTACAGGGCGGGCAGCTCAAGGTGCTGGCCGAGGATGATATCAGGCAGATTCACGAGGCTGTGCTGGAGGTCATGAGCACGGTCGGGGTTCGGGTCGGAGCCCCGACGGATCGGGGGAGCCGCCAGGAGGCGCTTGGGATCTATCGGGACAACGGCTGCGAGGTTGACTTCGAGAAGCAGATCGTCCGAATGCCTGAGCATGTCCTCAACAAGGCGCTCAGCACCGCACCGAGCGAGTTCACCCTCTATGGCAAGACGCCCGAGTATGACGTTCACGTCAACCTCGACGACGTCTACACCATCGGCGGGTCGTCGGCATTGACGGTACTCGACCTGGAGGGAGTTCGGCGGCCGGCGACCTTGCAGGACCTGAACGACCTCACCCGCCTGCTCGATGGCCTCGAAAACCTCCATATCATGCACGCGCTCGTCGTCCCGCAGGACATCCCCCAGCCGGGGTTTGACCGAATCCTCTGGGCGACGGTCATGAAAAACACCAACCGCAATTACTACTCGCAGGGGCAGTGGGCGGTGAGCATCCGCGACCAGATCGAGATGGCGAAGGTCATCCAGGGGAGCGCGGAGGAGATTCGCAGGCATCCGCTTTTCACCATCGTCATCTGCATGATGAGCCCGCTGATCCACTCGACCGAGCGCGTGGACGAGCTGATCGAGTCGGCGAGACATGGGATTCCGCTCTACATCGAGGTTGACGCGATGCTCGGCGGGACGACCCCCATGACCATCGCCGGTACGCTGGTCGAGGAGTGCGCGAACGTGCTGACCGGCATTGCGCTCGCCCAATTCGTGAACCCCGGCAACCCGTGCATCTTCTCGATCGCCTCGGGGCTGATGAACATGTCGAACGGCGAGTACTCGGGCGGCGCGCCGGAGACCGGGCTGCTTCATGCGGCCACCGCGCAGATGGCTCACTTCTATGGGCTGCCGTTCCAGGGGGGGACGGGGATTGACTCCACGCTGCCCGATGCCCAGGCTGGGTATGAGCGGGCGCTTCAGGTGCTGACGAACGCGCTGGCGGGCGTGAACTTCGTCCACCTCTCGATCGGGATGATGGAGCAGATGCTCCTGGCGAGCTATGAGCAGGCGGTGATTGACAACGAGATACTCGGCGCGGCCTTCAGGATCGTTCAGGGGGTGGAGGTCACTCGCGATGCCATCGGCTTAGATGTGATCAAGGAGGTCGGGATCGGGGGGAACTACCTGGCGCACGATCACACGGTGAAGTACATGCGGCCGCACACCTGGTTCCCCAAGATCACGAACCGCGAGCAATGGACTCCCTGGATGGCGTCCGGCGGCAAGGACATGCGCCAGCGGGCGAATGAGCGTGCCCGCCGAATCCTCGCCGAGCACCATCCCAAGCCGCTGACCGATGAGCAGGAACGGGAGATAGAGAGGATTGCTCTGGATGCGCAGAAGAAGGCGGTTGCCCAGGGGCCGTATACGATGTCGGGAGCGGAGTA
>DASRZD010000737.1:0-2616 GCA_035686805.1 Armatimonadota bacterium | reverse complement strand
TGTGCTCCTGCGAGAACTTGACCGTGTCGCCGAAGTTGGTGTCGCACGACCAATTCGCCCCTGCCGGAACCTGGTCATACCCATGTCCCTCCAGATCGAGGTAGGCCTTCACGTAGCCGATCTCGGGGCTGAACGATTCGCTATAGTACCAATTGCTCTGGAGGACGGATTTCGGCATCTTCGCCCAGAAGACATCGGGGTAATGCCAGACGTAATCCGACCAGACCCACGCCCGCGAGCCGCCCTTTTCCACCTGCTCCACGAGGAAGAGCAGATCATGCCACCAGAGGTCGAACTGCCGCAACACCACATACTCGAAGTGCTGCTGATGCGGGTAGGTCTCCTCATCCATCCCCAGGTGGAAGAGCCGCGGCTTGTCGAACAGGCCGATGATCTCCGAGATCAAATCCTTGCACACGCCGTAGTAGACGTCGGTCGAAAGCATCCTGGCATACGGGCCCATCCATACGTCGTGGCAGGCGGAGAAGTTCAGCTTCGGGATCGGCTCGATCCCGACCTCCCGGAGTTTCGCCAACTCGTCTTTGAGCTGGTCGGTCGTCCATGCGCCCTCGACCGCGATCTCCGGGTGGCTCTCATACCGAACGCCGTCGCCCAGATCGAGGACAACCATGTTGATCCCGGCGTCTACCATCTTTGGAACCAACTCGCGCCAAAGGTCCATGTCAAAGCGCAGGTAGGGCTTCGCCGTATGATCGGCATCCCACTCCGGCGCCTCCCGGTCAATCCACATGTTCGTACTCAAGTGTATCAGACTAGACCAGATCATTGCTACCTCCGTAATGCGTAATCCGTAATCCGTAACCGGAAAAAGTCCCTTCTGTCATCAACCATCTAACCATCAACCATTCTCTCCTTAATCATCCGGTAGACCTCCTCCTGCTCGGGGTAGGCGATCAGCGAGAGCATCATCAGCATCCCAAGGATGGGGACATAGCGCATGCGAAGCAGATGGGCGATCAGGGCAGTGATGCCGAATGCCAGGAGCATGGGTATGGCCGCCAGTATGCTGATCCGGTGGGCCTTCCACGATCTGGTATTGAGCGCGATTCCCAGGGAGAAGTCGGCGTATGACTCCAGGTTGGCTCGGATCAGGCGCTTGGTGAGGTAGAACATAGGCAGCCCGACTCCCAGGCCGATGATCAGGGACATCCTCAGTTGGTGGCCGGTGAGTCTCGCCTGGACCGAACACCCGGCGGCGAGAGCCCATCCGATGGCCGCCACGACGGCGAGCCACCTGGGATGCGAGAAAAAAAGCGCGAGCTTCGCTCTGCGAGGGTTCATCATATCTTATTCACCACAGAGGCACCCCGACGGATCGGGGCAGGCACCGGGCACGGAGAAATGTCACGCCCAGAGCCTACTGGCGTTCAGCCTCCTGCAGCCTCGCCTTCGCTGCCTCATAGATCGCCTTCTGCTCAGGATAGATTAGGATGCCTAGAGTAAGAATGATGGGAACCCCGCCGTACCCCAGCAGATTGTAATGCTCAAGTCCGATGGACATCCACATGGCCAAGAGAACCGGCGAGCAGCCGCACAGCAGGTTGGTCTTCTGCATTTGCCAGGAAGACCTTTGCTCCCAGGGACTAGTATAGTACTCGGCATAGAAATGCTTGTATCTGCGCATGAACCACTTAGCGAGCATAAACTCCGGCAAACCGATCCCTAAGCCCGTCCACAATGCTATGGATAGGTCTCGAGGAGTTGCATGCGCCAGCACAAATATCGAAGATATAATTCCTGCCACCGATATGACGACAATAGGCACCGGATTGGCTAGGATGGACACTTTCCTAGTCGTGTTGTCGTTCATTCGACGAGCCTCCGTCTTGCTCCAGTGATCCCGATCCCGCTATCCCCGGGTGCGTCATCTCGATCGGGGAGAGGATGGTGTCGAGCTGCTTTTTGGTGAAGAGCTTCTTTTCGAGGGCGAGTTGGCGAATAAGCTCCGGGTGGATGGGGAGTTTGGATATTTGAAAGTTCTCGCACGCGCGAAGGGTATGGATGCCGTAGTAGGCGTCCGCGGGGACTTCGAGCGCGCCGAGAAGATCGTGTTCGAGCCTCGTTTCCATGGCTCGATTATATCATATGACCTACTTGCTCGAAAGCCTTCTCCGCACCAGACCAAGCGCCATGAGGCCCGATGCGAGCGCGAGCAGACTCGACGGCTCGGGGATTGCCGGCACAGCTGGAACCAAGCTTCCCTGGAGAATTTGGAAGTTGTCGAAGGCCACCTTGGCTTCCTTGTCAGGGAAGATCGTGTCGTGACTCCAAGCCCTGAGGGAAACGCCCAGGTCGGCGTTCGTAACAACCTTGGAATACAGCGATACCCATGCGCCCGATTGGTAGTAATAGCCGATAATAGTAGTGCCTTGGCGGGTCAACCGGAGCTTGCCGGACATATCGGTGGTTGTGACCCGAGGGCTTGGAAGAGGGGCGCCATAAAAATCGGCGATATATAATTCCTCCGTAGAAGAACATCTTACCATGTTGGCATATCCAATGGTATCGCCAAACATCATCATCCCCAACCGCACTTCATTGCCGGCCGGCCATGTCAGGAGCTGGTAATCAACCCGCACGTCGAAGTCGCCTCTA
>DASRZD010000736.1:0-6185 GCA_035686805.1 Armatimonadota bacterium | reverse complement strand
CGATCCCGGCCCGGTCAATTGCGAATACCACCGGCAGGTTCTGCAGGCACACATCATGGACGATCTGGTCATACGCCCGCTGGAGGAAAGTGGAATATACCGCCACGACCGGCCTCAGACCAGCCGCCGCGAGTCCGGCTGCGAAGGTGACGGCATGCTGCTCGGCGATCCCGACGTCATAGAACCGATCCGGGAAGCGCTCGGCGAACTTCTGAAGCCCGGTCCCATCAGGCATGGCGGCGGTGATCGCCACTATTTTCGGATTCTCTTCACCGAGCCTCACCATGTGGTCCGCGAATGCCTCGGTGAACGTGATGCCGCCCGGAGTCTTGCCAACCTTTCCGTTCTTCACCTCGAACGAGGGAACACCATGGAAGACGGTCGCGTCGTTCTCCGCGTGTTCATAGCCCTTCCCCTTGGTTGTGAGCACATGGACGAACACCGGGCCTTCGAGCTTCTTCACGTTGGTGAATATCTCGATCAGCAGCTCCATATCATGGCCGTCAATCGGGCCGAGATAGGTAAACCCCATCTCCTCGAACATGATTCCGGTCTGGGCGGCCATGAGGTGAGTCACGCCGTGCAGGATTCCTTCCGCCGTTCGGGAGAGGGTCTTTCCGCCCATGGGTAGGTTCTCGACCACGTTCTTCGCACGTTTCTCCACCCGCCGGTAGAGAGGCCGCATCCGAAGTTTGCTCAGATGGGCGGCTATTGCGCCGACGTTCGGGGAGATAGACATCTCATTATCGTTCAGGATGACCGTGAGGTCGGTCTTGAGCTGGCCGACGTTGTTCAGGGCCTCCATGGCCATGCCGCCGGTAAGGGCGCCGTCGCCGATGATCGCGATTATCCGCTCCTTTGAGCCTCGAAGGTCACGGGCCTTGGCGAATCCCAGGGCCGCCGAGATCGAGGTGCTTGCGTGGCCGGTGCCGAATCGGTCGCATGGACTCTCATCTCGCCTGGGGAAGCCGCTGATGCCCTCGAACTGCCGCAGTGTCCCGAACCGCTCTCGCCTGCCGGTGAGGATCTTGTGCGCGTAGCATTGATGGCCCACGTCCCAGATGACGATGTCTTCGGGCAGGTCATAGACGGCATAGAGGGCAGTTGTCAGCTCGACGACCCCCAGATTCGACGCCAGGTGCCCGCCCGACTTCGATACCTGCGCGATGATCTCCTGCCGGACTTCGTCGGCAAGCTGTCTGAGTTCCTCGCGTGAGAGCGCCTTTAGGTCGCTCGGCCTGTTTATCTGATCTAGCATTACTTCACCATTGCCTGGAAATACTCCATCTGTCCAATATCATCCACATCCGATCCTATCTCCGCGTAGGGCGTAACAACGGCCTTGAGATCAGCGTTCAGAACCCGACCGGCGGTTCTCTCGAGCTGCCGAAGATTGATCGCCCCGGGCCATATCTTTTGGGCGATGATGGCTCGTATGAGCGTCCCAACGCCAATCAGCCCCGCGATCTTCAGCGGCTTTTTACGCACTTCGAAGACTTGGCGTAGATAATCGGCGTTCCTTCGCACGAACTCCGAGCTTATGATCACCATATTGCCGCCGGTGAACGTCCCCTCCGCAAGGCGAGTGTACGTACGCCGCATGCCGGGGAAGCGCTTTTCACATTCCTCTTTTGGAATGATCGCATAGTAAAGATCGGCGGATAAGTCTCCGCATCGCCCGATGAAATCGTCCACCGCCTCGGCGGTAAGCATGGGGATATCGGAGGTCGAGATCAGGACGTGCGCGCCTTCACTGGCCTCCACACCCGCGACCAGATTAGCAATCATGCTCCCCGCCGAAGGGATGACCTTGTCCGCGCCCTCACAATCAATATCCCCGATAAGGCAGACATTGCCAACATCATGCGAGCCTTTCAGAGCGTCCACGACATACCGGATCATCGGCTTGCCGGCAATCGGAATCTCCGCCCGGTTCCTGACGGAGTGCTTTGACTGCATTTCGGCATCAGCCGGTGCACCGGCCAGTATTACCGCAGGTATGCTCAACGCGATTCCCTTCCGATAGTAGTCTCCACGAATACCTGCCCCAGGTCGGCTACCTTAGTTGATGCTCTGCGGGCTGTTTCCTCATCCACAAATAACCCAAACACCGCCGAGCCGCTGCCGCACATGAGCGATGCGCTCGCCCCGGCCTTGATCAGTGCCTTCTTGATATCCCCGATTTCGGGATGGCGCTCGATCGCCGGCAGCTCAAGGTCATTGCTAAGCAGCATGGGTAGCTCCCGGCAGCCTTCCTTCTCAATACAGTTTCGTATACGCTCCGAGGCGGTTATCTGTTTGCCTGCCGCCCCCAACTCATCGAGCCGCCGATATGCCCAAGCGGTCGAGACCCCGAACGGCGGCTTCACAATCACCAGCCACCAGGGGCTAATATCCGTCAGCGGCTGGATTATTTCGCCTCTGCCTCGAACAAACGCCGTTCCGCCAATCAGGAAAAACGGCACATCCGACCCGATCTCCGCAGCTGGCTCCGACAACCCTGAACCCTGAACGCCGAACGCTGAACCGAGAACGCTCAGCACTGCCGCCGCATTACTGCTTCCTCCACCGAGGCCCGCCTCGGGTGGGATGCGCTTCTCGATATGTATATCCAGCGCCGGCTCGATCTCCATGCGCTCGAAAAACATAGCCGCCGCCTGATAGGCAAGGTTTCGCTCGTCGGTCGGAATCTCCGGCATGTCGCAGGTTACCCGAATGCCGGGCTCGCCGAAGGTGAGGGTCAGGGCATCATGCAGGCTGATGGACTGCATCACGCTCTCGATCGCATGATATCCGTCCGGGCGCACGCCCTGAATATCGAGGCTCAGATTGATCTTGGCATACGAGCGAACGACTGCCGTTTTCCCGCCACTCACCTGACTAGTATACGAGCGTCAGGAAGCGATTGTCAAACCGGGTCAGGCTCGGATTGCTCGGCTTATGGACGCAAACTCTTCGAGCGAGAGGGTTTCTGCGCGGCGGGAGGGCTCGATGCGGGCGGCATGGAGGACCTGCGAGATCTGCTCCTTCGTGAGGCCGAGGGCCTGGCAGTCGGAGAGGCTGTTGAGGAGAGTCTTCCGGCGCTGGCCGAATGCGCAGTGGACGACATCGAAGAACAATTCGTCGCTGGGGACGTCAACCGGCGGACGCTCTCTCGGCGTCAATCGAACGATGGCGCTGGAGACATCCGGCGGCGGAAGGAAGACGTTCCTGGATACGTGGGCGATGATCTCGACCTCCGCATAGTACTGCACGAATACGCTCATCGAGCCGAAGTCCTTCGTGCCGGGGCATGCCCTCAGGCGCTCCGCGACCTCTTTCTGGACCATGAGCACGATCCGCTCGATCTGCGAGCGGGCGAGAAGCAATTCGCTGATGATCGGGCTGGTGATGTAGTAGGGCAGGTTTCCCAGGACCTTGACCTTTGATTCTCCAAAATGGTCTCTCAGGAGCTGGGGCAGGTTCAGGCTGAGGATATCCGCATTGATAATCTCGGCACCCGGCGCGACGTCCGAGAGGATGGCAACCAGATCCCGATCAACCTCGACTGCGATCGCCTTCGCGCCTCTTTGAGTCAAAGCCAGTGTGAGGGTGCCTGCGCCGGGACCGACTTCCAGGACGACGTCGCCTTCGTGGATATCGGCGCCGTCGAGGATCTTGTTCAGGACGTTGCCGTCAACAAGGAAGTTCTGGCCGAAGCGCTTCCTGGGCCGAAAACCAAATCGCCGGAACAACTCCATGAGTTGAACCGGCGATGTGAGATCAATGTTCATCGGAATGGTTAATGGTTGATGGTTAATGGCTAATGGGTTAATCCAGCACCCAGACGGTGACCGCTCGGCGGCCGTAGCGAATGGCTTGGGCATAAGTATCAAAGCACAGATCAATGCGAGCGCCCTTGATAGCGCCGCCGGTATCGGCTGCCAGGGCGAAACCATAGCCCTCGACATATACTTTCGTGCCAAGAGGGATTATTCCCGGATCAACGGCTACTATGCCTTTGGTCGCCATCATGCCCATGGCACAATGGCCATTTCGGCTTCCTCCACAGTGGAACGGCGCATAAGCTGTCGCGACCATGCTGACTCGCTTGAACGGCATGCCGCCTCTGGAAGCCAACTGATTCGGATGAGTGATGAGGAACACCCGATTAACCGGCTGCTTCACGACCTGCGCGGATATCGGCTTGGACGCGACCTTGACGCCGTCCTTCAGGGTGACGAGGTACCTGACCTCTTTCTCGCCATTCTGGCCTTCCCGGATCACACCCCGAGCGGACGAACGAATGTCATACTTGACTATTGACTTGAACTTGATCGGCTCTCGCTGAGTTACAATGCGCTCGTCGATGCGTGTCACGGTGATCTTCATCGCCCGGAAGGCTTTCGTCTTAAGGCTGGGTGAGACTCGGTCTTTGGCTCCCAGAGCGATACCGGCCTCTTTAAGGATTCTGCCGACTGTTCGCTCGGTGGAGACCCACTCCCATTGGCTGCCATCCGCGGCAACTGTCACTTTCACCGCCGGGCCGCTGGAGCCCGACACGACGACCGGAATAACGAGCATCTCGAGTACGGCGAGCATGATAGCAAACGATAGTAAGCTCGCTTTCTGTAATCTGACGCTTCCCTGCTTGCAATAAAGCATTCTTCTGCCTCCTCCCGGCGTGACTACCCATGACAAAGCCAGCGCGAAACATCGCATTGAGAAAAAGTGCTGAATCTTGGGACGGCGTCTCCGTGGATTTGAGAACGCTCTTCGGTCCTGAGTTTTGACCTGCCGGCTATCGGCAGGTTACTCATGGTATCACAGTGCGGCAGCTATGTCAATCCCTTGGCAGAAAATCTTTTCTATTATGGCAAATCGAGTGGAAAACTGGAGGAGTAATGGAGTAGTGGAGTACTGGAGTGGTGGGTAACCCCTGGGATTTTCTGCTATAATTGCGCAACTGAAATCAGGAGAGAGCGCCAGTGAGAAACAGAGCCGTCAGAACTATCGCAGTCATCCTGCTGATCCTAATCCTCCAAGCGCCGATTTTCGCCAGCCAGGTGCAGGAGACCGTCCTACCGAACGGCCTCAAGATCCTGACCAAGGAAGTCCATGTCGCGCCGGTGGTGACCTTCCATGTCTGGTATAAGGTCGGCTCACGGAACGAGACATTCGGCAAGACGGGGATGAGCCATCTCCTGGAGCACATGCAGTTCAAGGGCACGAAGAACCTCGGGAAGGGTGAGATTGACCGCCTGATCAACAGCAACGGCGGCCTGAACAACGCCGCTACCTGGAAAGATTGGACCTACTACTGGGAGACTCTCTCCAGCGACAAGCTCGAACTGGCGATGAAGATCGAGTCGGACCGCATGGTGAACAGCCTCCTCGACCCCAAGGAGTTCAATTCAGAGAAAACAGTCGTGCTAAGCGAGCTTGAGGGCAATGAGAATGACCCCGACCGGCTGATGATGTATGAGCTTTATGCACTGGCCTTCAAGGCCCATCCGTATCATTGGCCGACCATCGGCTGGCGCAAGGACGTGGAGACCATCACCCGGGACCAGCTATACAAGCACTACAAGACCTACTACCAGCCGAACAATGCGGTAGTGGTGATCGTCGGTGATTTCGATACTCCTAAGGCGCTGGCAATGGCGAAGAAGTACTTCGGCGCAATCCCAAAAGGGCCTGAGCCTCCCAAGGTCACCGAGGTCGAGCCCGCGCAGGTGGGCGAGCGCACGGCGGTAATCCGGGAGGCGGGGGCATCCTATCGGGTGAACATCGGATATCACATTCCGGGCATCGGAAATCACGACATTTACGCCCTCGACATCCTGGACAAGATAATGGACTCCGGCGCCAGCAGCCGGCTCTACAAGGCTCTCATTGACAAGCAGCTTGCGGTGAGCGCGAGCGCCTATGGGATAACGAACAAGAACCCCGATCTGTTTATCATGGAGGCCATCGCCCGGGATGGAGTCAATATCGAGGACGTGAAGTCCGCGCTTCTGGCGGAGGTCGAGCGGCTGAAGACCGAGCAGATTTCGGATCAGGAACTCCAGAAGGCGCTGAACCAGCTTGAGGCTGACTTTGTCTACGCCAATGACAGCATTACCGACCAGGCCGAGCAGTTGGGGTATTACGAGGCGATCCATTCCTGGCGCTTTCTGGATAGGTACCTGGAGAACGTCCGTAAG
>DASRZD010000735.1:0-2703 GCA_035686805.1 Armatimonadota bacterium | reverse complement strand
AGAAGTTTTGATCGAGAAGATCGCAGTTAAGAAGCCAGGGACCAGGAAGAAAGCCGAATCCGCTTCCGCCAAGGCTACGGCGGATGAGGCTGATGGAGGTGCATCATAAATGGCGCATAAGAAAGGTGTAGGCAGTTCTCGTAACGGACGAGACAGCAATCCGAAGAGACTGGGGGTCAAGGAGTTCGCAGGCGAGCAAGTGAAGGCCGGCAGCATCCTTGTTCGTCAGCGCGGCACTCCTCTCCATCCCGGCAAGAACGTCGGCAGGGGCAGGGATGACACTCTCTTTGCGCTCATTGATGGAGTCGTGAAGTTCGAGGGCGACAAGAGAGTCGCCCGAAAGGTAAGCGTTTACCCCTCCTAAGGGAAAATCCGAAGCACGAAGCACGAAACAAAAGGCAATTCTCTAAACTGCGGTTTGGGATTTGCCTTTTTGTGCATTTGTTTGATTGTTTCAGATTTCGGATTTGGTGTTCAATTGTTCGTAGACGAGATCGAGATAACAGTCAAGGCCGGGGGCGGCGGGAATGGCATGTCCGCATTCCGCCGGGAGAAGTACGTCCCTCGAGGCGGGCCTTCCGGCGGTGACGGCGGTCAGGGCGCCAGCGTCATCCTGTGCGCGGACGGCCGCCTCACGACGCTGATTGACTACCGGTATCAGCGAAGCTACAAGGCCGAGAAGGGCGGCGACGGCGGTCAGAACAACATGACCGGCCGCAATGCTCCCGACCTGATCCTCAGAATTCCCGTCGGCACTCAGGTCTTCGACGCCGAATCGGGCGAGCTGCTGGCCGACCTGACTTTCGAGGGGCAGCAGGCCATCGTCGCTCAAGGCGGTCGAGGCGGCCGGGGTAACGCCCGATTTGCCACTCCCACCAAGCGCGCTCCCAGGTTCGCGGAGAACGGCGAGCCGGGGGAGGAACTCCGCCTCAGGCTCGAGCTCAAGCTCCTCGCGGATGTAGGGCTGATCGGCTTCCCGAATGTCGGCAAGTCTACGCTCATCTCGGTGGTCTCTGCCGCCAAGCCTAAGATCGCCGATTACCCGTTCACGACCCTCATCCCGAACCTCGGCGTCGTGCGGGTGGACGACCGCTCGTTCGTGATGGCGGATATCCCCGGCCTCGTGGAAGGCGCTCATGCGGGGGCAGGGCTCGGCCTTCAGTTCCTCAGGCACGTGGAGCGCACTCGCATCCTCGTTCACATTCTCGACGTCTCCGGCTTCACCGGTCGGAATCCTGCCGATGACTTCGATGCCATCAATCGCGAACTCCGGCTCTACAGCCCCGAGCTTGCCGACCTGCCTCAGGTCGTTGCTCTGAACAAGATTGACGTCCCCGGCGCTCGCGAGATGGCCGAGCAGCTAGCCCCGACTTTCGAGGCGCGAGGGATGAAAACCTTCCTTATGTCGGCGGCAACCGGCGAAGGCACCCAGCCCCTGATGTATTTCCTCGCCGACGAGCTGGATAAGCTTGATACAGTAGTGCCCACTCCCGCCGAGACTCATGAGATCCTTCGAATTGCCCCCGACAAGCTGGATATCCATAACTGGGAGGCTAAGAAAGCCGGCGATCACGAGTTCGTCGTCCAGGGCAAGGGCATCGAGCGGGCGGTCGCGATGACAAGCCTCGACAACGAGGAGGCCGTGAAGCGACTCCAGCGCAAGCTCGATCGGCTCGGAATCAACAAGGCTCTGAAGGAGCTTGGCGTCGAGGATGGCGATAGCGTCCGAATCGGCGCCGCCTCGTTTGACTACATTAGCGAAGATGAGTTAGACTAAACTGTTCTAAAGTCTAAAGTCTGACGTCTAAAGTCTTCATGAAATTCAAGCGCATAGTCATAAAAGTCGGCACGAGTACCCTCACGGACGGGCTGGGGCTGATTGATCGTGCCTACCTGCGATCACTCGTCGGGCAGATCGCTCGGCTGAGGGCAAAGGGAACTGACGTCGTTCTGGTCTCCTCAGGCGCCATACGCGCCGGCATGGAGAAGCTGGGCCTCGCCGAGCGCCCGAAGACCATTCCCGAGAATCAGGCTGCCGCCGCGGTCGGGCAAGGGCTCCTCATGCAGACTTACTCCGAAATATTCGGAGAGCACGGCCTCGCAACGGGCCAGGTCCTTCTCACCCGAGAGGATTTCGGCGACCGGCGGCGATATCTGAACGCCCGAAATACCATGCTGACCCTCCTCCACCACAAGGTCGTCCCTATCGTGAATGAGAATGACACGGTTGCAGTCGAGGAGATCCGGGTCGGGGACAATGATCGGCTGGCGGCGGTGGTCGCTTCGAACATCGAGGCCGACCTGCTCATCATACTCTCGGATGTTCCGGGGCTCTATGACTCCCCCGAATCCTGCCGCCTGATCCCTTTGGTCACTAAGATAGATGAGGGCATCCGCTCCTTGGCAGGCGGCACCGGTGGGCTCAACGGCACCGGCGGCATGAAAACCAAGATCGAGGCCGCCGAGATCGCCATGAAATCGGGAGTCAGAATGGTCATCGCCGATGGTCGCCAACCCCATGTAGTGACCGATATCGCTGCGGGCAAGGAGATCGGCACCACCTTCCTTCCGAAGAGAAAGCATCTCCGAGGCCGCAAGCGGTGGATCGCGTTCGGAGCGGCCGCTCGAGGTGGTATAATAGTAAATGACGGCGCTAGTAAGATGATCTGCGAGCGCGGGACGAGCCTGCTCGCGGCAGGCGTT
>DASRZD010000734.1:0-4070 GCA_035686805.1 Armatimonadota bacterium | reverse complement strand
TGCTGCCGGTTCTCATCATCTTTTTCTGCGCCCAGAAGTACTTCGTGCAGGGGATAGTGCTGTCTGGCATCAAGGGATAATGGGGAATGGTTGATGGCCGGCGCTGTCTCCACCACATCCGGGCTTGACTTGGGACAAACCGTAGCGCATAATCGTGTCATCAAGACGCCGTGAGGAGTGAACAAGTATGCAGTTCTGCCCCCTTGTTGTCCTGCTGGTTGGAGTGTCCGTGTGCGTTCGGGCGAAGGCCGAAGGGCCGTCGCCGACCAAGGCGGAGTTCGCGCTGCGGGATCAATGGGTGGGCGAGCACATCGCCCGTCCTGCTGAGAAGCTCCCATTCTCGTTCGTGTACGATGGGGAGCGCTCCGATGCCGTGCTCGGCGCGTGGACGTTCAGACAAAGCGTCCGGAAACTCGACAGCAGTCGGACGCAGACGACTCAGACCTACGCCGACCCGAAGACCGGCCTGCAGGTGAAGTGTGTCGCCGTCACCTACTTGGATTTCCCGACAGTTGAGTGGACGCTCTTCTTCAAGAACACGGGGAAGGCCGATACGCCCATTCTCTCAGATGTACTCGCGATCGACACCAAGCTGGTTCGCGGGGCGAAAGGGGAATTCGTTCTGCATCGCATCAAGGGCGATTCCTGCACCGCGGACAGCTATCAGCCCCTAGATGAGACACTCGGCCCCGGATCCAGCAAGAGGATAGCGCCTGTGGGAGGTCGGCCAACGAACGGCGAGTTCCCTTACTTCAACGTAGCCGAGTCGGGCGGCGGAACGATCATCGTGGTGAGCTGGGCGGGGCAGTGGGCGGCACAGTTCGCGCGTGACGGGGAACGGGGACTTCGGGTTGCGTGCGGGCAGGAGTTGACTCACTTCAGGTTGCATCCGGGCGAGGAAGCGCGAAGCCCGATGATCGTGATGCAGTTCTACGAGGGCGACGTGCGCAGGGCGCAGAACATCTGGCGGCGGTGGATGATCGATCACAACACGCCGAGGCCGGGCGGCAAGCCCATGCGACCGTTCCTCACCACCACGATATGCGGCATGTTCCCCGGCCTGATGTCCAGCATGAAAGATGCGGAGCAGTTTGGGGAGCGTTACTTCGCGGAAGGTTTCAAGCCCGACTACTGGAACACCGATGCGGGGTGGTATCCGTGCGATCCCAAGATAGGATGGCCTCAGGTGGGCACCTGGGAGCCCGACCCGCAGCGATATCCCAAGGGGCTTCGCGAACTCAGCGATTATCTCCACGGGCACGGCGTCAAGGCCATGGTCTGGTTCGAACCGGAGCGAGTGCATTCGGGCACATGGCTCGCTGACAACCGCCCGGAGTGGGTGCATGGCGGGAAGAACGGGGGACTCTTGAAGCTCGACGACCCCGAATGTCGGAAGTGGATCACCGACCGCGTTGACTCACTGCTTACGAGCGAGGCGATAGACCTCTACCGGCAGGACTTCAACATCGACCCGCTACCGTACTGGCGAGACGGCGAGCCGGACGACCGGCAGGGGATAACCGAGAACCATCACGTGACGGGCTACTTCGCGTTCTGGGACGAACTCGTGCGACGTCATCCGGGACTGGTGATCGATACTTGCGCGAGCGGAGGCCGCCGGAATGACCTGGAGACTCTCAGGCGGGCGGTGCCGGTTCTGCGAAGCGACTACCAGTTCGAGCCGGTCGGCAACCAGGCTCAGACATATGGGCTCTCGATGTGGCTGCCCTACTATGGAAGCGGGAACTACCAGGATACACTCTACGTCCATCACAGCTGCCTGAGCCCAATCTACGGCCTCGCCGCGGACATACGCAAGCCCGATGTGGACTTCGGCATGATCCGAAAGGTCATGGCCGATTGGCGCGAGGTAGCGGAGTTGTTCCTGGGCGACTTCTACCCACTGACTCCGTGGACACTGGACAAAAAGGAATGGATTGGATTTCAGTTTGACAAGCCCGAGGCCGGACGGGGCTTCGTGCAGGTGTTCCGCAGGCCGGAGAACCCGCAGGACTCGATCCTCGTGAAACTGCACGGCCTCGACCTGGGAAGCACCTATCATCTTCGGGATCTCAGCTCGGACTGGAAAGCCGACTATACGGGACAGAAGCTGATGGGCGAAGGGCTGCTGGTCACGCTTCGGGAGCGCCCAGAGGATGCCTTGATCGTGTATGGCAATCGGGGGAAGTGAGGGCTGCATTCGCACGCGTGGGGACCAGCCTGGAGCATACTTGTCACCGCGCTGGCGATCTTCACGTTCATCAGCTCGCGGAACGACTTCGCGTGGCCGCTCATCATTACGAACGACATCGCGATGTGCGGGGATTACGGGATAGATGCCTGGGAATCGAATCCCCAGGCTACAAGTAGAACCAAAGCAGGCTAAAGCTTGCTTCTTTCGAATTGTAGACTCGCCATTCGACGGCGAGGGGAAGGAAACAGCGATGATCAATACCTCTATTGTCGTTCTTGTTGCCATTCTGCTTTTCGCCGTATCGGCGGAGGCAGCGCCTAAGCCGGCCGCAAAGCACCTGCTCACCGAGTACCTGGAGAACCCGCTGGGGATTGATGTCACTCAGCCTCGGTTTTCATGGCAATTCGAGCAGGTCACCCGAGGGGCGACTCAGAGCGCATATCAGATCCAGGTCGCGGACAACCCGTTTGGCGAGCCGAACGTATGGGACAGCGGCAAGGTGATGTCCGCCGAGACAGTGAATATCCCTCTCCCCGACAAGCATCTTGCGAGCGGAATGAGGTACTACTGGCGGGTGAAGGCCTGGGACGGCGAGGGCGTCGAGAGCGAATGGTCCGAGCCGGCCTGGTTCGAGATGGGGCTGCTCGATAAGGCGGATTGGAAGGCGACGTGGCTCGTGTCCCCCGAATCCGGCAATGGCTATCATTCCCAATTCTCCGACAAGGAAGATTCGATCAAGTGGGTGCAGATTGACCTCGGTGAGCCAATGGAGATTGGCGCAGTGAGGCTTCATCCGGCAAAGCCATACAACTGGAAAGAAGAAGTTCCCGGTTTTGGATTTCCGATTCGATACCGGGTCGAGGCATCGGACGACCCTTCGTTTGCCAAGAGTGTAGTACTTGTTGACCGGACGGATGAGGATCAGCCGAATCCAAAGGAGGATCCGGCAACTCTCAGCTTCGCCGAGACAAAGGTACGGTATGTCCGATTGACCGCCACCAAACTATTCAGCCGCCAGGATGGGCAGAAGTGCCTGGCGCTGGCCGAGATGGAAGTGCTAAACAAGCTCTACCAGAGCCTTTCACTGGGCAAGGCAGTCACGGCATCCGACAGCACCGAGGAGCTCGGTTGGAATGCGGCTAAGCTCACCGATGGGTCGCTCAAGTCGGTCGAAGTTTCCAAATCAGCGCCGGCTTTCCGGCATGAATTTGAGGTCGGTAAACAGGTTAAACGTGCGAGGGCGTATGTCGCGGGCCTGGGCTATTGTGAACTGCGTCTGAATGGTCGGAAAGTCGGCGATAAGGTCCTGGATCCGGCGTATACGGCCTTCGGGAAACGGGTGCTCTACAGCACTTACGATGTCACCGACATGCTCGAGCAGGGTCGGAACGCGGTCGGAGCTATCCTTGGCAAGGGTTGGTGGGGGAAATCGCCGAGGTTCATTCTTCAGCTTAACGTTGATTATGCCGACGGCACGCACGCCGACATAGTCTCCGGGCCGGGGTGGAAGCGCGGGGAAAGCCCCATTCTGGAGAATTCGCTCTATCACGGTGAGACGTATGATGCTCGGAAGGAGCAGCCGGGATGGGATGAGCCCGGATTCGACGACTCCAGGTGGGACGCCGCCGACAGTGCTCAATCCCCGACCGAAACCTTGTCCGCTGAGATGATTCAGCCTATCCGGGTCTGCGAGAGCATGAAGCCTAAGAAGATCGCCAACCCCAAGCCGGGAGTCTGGGTCTATGATTTCGGGCAGAACTTCTCCGGCTGGTGCCGGCTCACAGTCTCAGGGCCGGCGGGAACGGAGATCAGCCTGAAGCATGCGGAAGTCCTGTACAAGGATGGCACGGTCAATCAGGAAAACCTCAGGAGCGCG
>DASRZD010000733.1:0-5312 GCA_035686805.1 Armatimonadota bacterium | reverse complement strand
CAGTCCCGACCGCCTGCCCCATGGAGGACGCAGTACCCATGACTCGCGTCGAACTCATCGCCGCATGCGACATACTTGCGCACCGGCCGGCGAACATCAGGTTCTCGACATTCTTCGAGTAAAGGCATCGGTAGGAAATGCCATACGGGGAGGGAGCGGGATGGAAGATCGTCGGCGGGCCTTTGTAAAGGAATCCGGCGGGATGATGGTCGTCCATCGTCCAGCCGCCGTATGCCACAATATCCGGGAACCTGCCCTCCGACTCGATGTCATTCTGGGTCAGCACGTGATCGCCCACATACCGCCTGCTCTCACGCTTGCCGGGGAGAAACTGCACCCAATCGAGCGCCCAGTTCTCCGCCCCGTGATCGCCGTGATTCTTGAGATGGTCCCAAATGCCGAACACTATCTTCACCAGCTCGTCCCTGAGCTTTTCGGTATCGTGAATGCTGTCATTTTCGCCGCCAAGTTCCACCCACCAGTAGCCCATCTCCAGCCAGCCATGATGCCGATGAGGAAGGTCGGCCTCGGTCGGATAATCGTACGCCCATGAGGGCGGCTCGAACGGCTGAGGGGTGCCCATATCCCTTGCCTGGAAGAGGCAGGTCATGCCCATGGTCTTCTTGTCGGCGACCTCCGGCTCGATTGATTCGCCGTATTCGCTCCTCGCCTCACGCCCGACTCGAAACTCAGCGCCGGTCAATGGGGCGAGGATCGCGTCACCGGAGCAGTCGGCGAAGAGGTCCGCCTCGATGGTGTGATAGGTCTGGGTCGTGAGCTGCCAGCAGGTAATGGACTCGATTCTCTTCCCGTCCATCTTTGCGTCGAGGCACGAGCAGTTGAGGAACAGCCGCAGGTTCGGCTCGGCCATGACCTTCTCATAGAGGACCGTGTCCCACATCGAGAAGCTCCGCTGGGGATTCCGGCGCAGGTTCTCCAGGCGCAATTCCTCCAGGATGCCGGTCTCGCGGACGTTCGGAATCTTCCCATGCCTATCCGCCCCGCAGACGTGGACTCGGATCTCGCTCGACGAATTTCCCCCCAGCACCGGCCGATCCTGAACCAGGGCGATCTTCACCCCGCCCCTCGCCGCCGAGATCGCCGCGCACACCCCGGCCATCCCCCCGCCAACGATGCAAAAATCGAATCTATGGCTGATTCTAGGATTCATTTCTTCCTCCCGACAATCTCCAGATGTCCGCCCAGCCCAAGATAATCCGGGTTGTCGCAATACTTCGACTCCAATTGGTAAAGCCGTTCCTGAACGGCTATGTCATCTGACTCGCCCAGGGCCAGCCGGCGGAAGACCGGCTTCCCGATGATCCGTTCGACACTCAGGTCGTTTGATTCGAAAAGCTCTTGAAGCTCTGTGGGTGTGAAGGCATGGCAGACATAGCGTTCGTTCTCCGGCTTGCCGGGTGGGATCATTATATCTCCGGTTTCCAGATACCGCTGGATAGCATCGGCATCGGCCTCACGAAGCCAGAACAGGGCGGACGCCCTATTGTCAACAGAACCAATAAGTGCACCTCCTGGCTTGAGGACGCGTGTCAGCTCCCTCATAGCTTGGTGGTGATCTCCGCAATAAGAGAGAGGATCGCCTTCGCAAATAACCGTAGCGAATGAGCTGTCTGCAAACTCGGGCATGTTGAGTATGTTTGCATTCCTTATCTCGATCCTGCCCTCAAGGCCAATTGAAGCTACCTTCTCACGAGCCTTTGCGAGCATACCCTCGGAGATGTCGGCGAGAACGACGCTATATCCCATCTTCGCCAACTCGACGCTCCAGATGCCGGTTCCGCCACCTGCATCAAGAACACGAGCCCCAGGTTCATCGGGAACGAACCGCCGGATGTTGTCTAGCGTGATGCGGTTGTACAGCGACATTGTCGCGATATCGCAGTCATACGTTTCTGCCCATTCGTCATGATGGGCCGCGACCCTGTCCAACTGCTGACCCAACGCCTTACCTTGCTCGCTCACCTTGCTCGCTCCAGCAGAATCTCCTCCAGCGGATCAGGCACACAGTGCCCTTTGCTCCGTTGTTCTTCAATCCATTCCGCCATCAGTATTCTGCATTCTCGCAGAACGTCCTGTCTTTCGCTCGCAATGCTATGGGTCTGGTACGGATCATCCGCCATGTCGTAGAGTTCCACAGGCTCGAATGGATAGCCCAGTGTATCATATGTCTCCACCATCAGGCGACTTTTCGTGCGGACGGCCCTTTGGACGGCATACAGCCCGTGATCCCAGACGAGATACTCCCGACCGGGCCTTAGTCTGCCCCGAATATCATCCGCGAACGAGATGCCGTCCCAATCCGCGGGCGTCGGAATGCCAAGCAGATCGCATAACGTGGGTGCGAAGTCAACGTTATACAGCAGCGCATCCGACGTTTGCCCCGCCGCCGATTCTCTAGGCCAGCGGACGATGAATGGGATATGATGGATGCACTCATCCGCGCAGATGTGGTCCGAATAGATCCCATGCTCGCCGAAAGCATCACCATGATCTGCCGAGAAGATGATCACCGCGTCATCGAGGACTCCCTGCCGTTCAAGCTCTTCCAGCACTATCCCTACCTGATGATCTACATAGGCGATGGCGGAGTCATAGCCCGTGATCATGTGCTCGAAATCCTTGCGCGAGGATATCGAGCCGGGCATGAGTGGGAACGGGCTGACTCCACCTTTGAACTGCCCCTGCGCCGTAAAATGGCCGTGAATCTCTTGATGCTTCCTGATGGCATCCTCATCCGGCCAGGGCTGAGTAACCGGCACATCCTTGAACCGGTCGGCCCAGGATGCGTCCATCTTGTAGCAGCGGTGGGCGTCCCAATAGTTGATGTGCAGGAAATAGTTCTCCGTGGTCGCGTTGTGTTTCAGCCAGCGAAGCAGGGGCGCATTCACCTCTTCCGCAGTCTCGTTGCCGCCCTTCAGGTTAGGGGTATAGAACTCGCTCCAGCCGCACATAAACCAAAAGGCGTTGTGCCTGTCGGCGAAGTTGGAGAAGCTTATCGTATCGTACCCATGCGCCCGCAGCAGTCTTGTGAACGGTTCATTATCCGGCTCTGGACCGACATAAGGCCGGGTTCTCAGGTGAAATCTAGCTCCCGCGCCGAAGTTGGAAGCCACTCCGTTCCGAATCCCGAACCGGCCCGAGATCCACCCGGCCCTCGATGGCAGGCAGGGGGAGTTCGCGCAGTAGTAGTTGCTGAAGATGGCCCCCTGCCTCGCGATGGCATCTATGTTCGGCGACGTCGGCCTGGCATATCCGTAGCATCCCAGGTGATCAGGCCTCAGGCAGTCAATGTCGAAGTAGACTATGCGCATGGAGTCCTTACCTCCGGGAGTAGGATTCCGGGCTCGTCCGTCACTCGCGCCAGCACCAGCTCCACCATCGCCCGCGCCTTGACCAGGCGAACCGTGCTCTCGCCGATCTTGCCGTTGACCTGAATCCCTTTCGCAAGCATCTCGGGCTCGAGGCGGGTGAAGTCCCTGGGCGTGCCGTACTTGTGCAGGGTCACCGGTATCTCGGCCATTCTACCATCGGCGTACTTGATTGTCGAGAGAGCCGTCCCCGGCTGCATATGCCAGAGAACTCCCGCGATCTCCTCGATGTAGTGCATGGTAGTGCTCGACTGGTGCGTCACGCCGATCAACAGGATGAGTCCGCCCGACTGGACCAGCTTATCGTACGGCGACCCGATCCCACATGGGGTGGGGGAGAATTCATGGCTTTCGGTGAACCACTCAGCCCTCTCCCCGAATGCGCACACCGAATGAGTCGGATGGCAGCTTCGAATGAACCCGTGCCTCTTGCGAGCGGTCTCCGGGATCTTCCCGGTCCAGCAAGGGGTGTTGAGGACATCGAAGACCGGCGGATTGTCCGGGGACAATGCCTCGCTCCCGGTGAGAGTCGGAAAGAGCACCGTTCCGCCGGGAATGACCGACTCGATGATCGCATCAATCACTGCATCCGCCCCGCCCGCAACGTGCCCGAACGACGAAAGTGAGGAATGAGTAAGCACTGCATCCCCCGGCCCAAGTCCCAACTCCCTCAATCCGGAAACCATAGACCATAGACCATTGACCATTCTCACCAACCATTCCGCCAGGCTGCTAAGCCCTGGCGTACTAGCCCCATCTTCCGCCAAATCTTGATTCCGGTCGCCATGATGCCCATTTGAGCCGAGAGGTAGAACACCGGCTCGAAGAAGTCATCGTTCCCTTTGATCCGCCCGTGGAGATTGGGATTCTTGCGAGTGAAGCCTTCCTCCCGAACGATATCGGCCAGCGGCGTATTCGGGTAAATCCGCAAGCCCGGCGGATCCCAAAGCGTCACCCCGTTCGCCTTGACCTCCTTCACCAGGTCGAGAGTTTCCAGCACTGTATCCTTGGTCTCGCCGGGACCGCCCCACATGGTGCACAGCTCGAAGGTAAGCCCCGCCTCGCGGCAGTTGCGAGCCATCTCCCGAACATCATCAGGGGTGAAGTCTTTGCGCATTATGCGCAAAATCTTCTCATTCGCGTTCTCGATGGTCGGGATTGCCAGCCGGCAGCCCGCCTCCACCATGAGCCTCGCGAGATCGAGCGAGAACGGCTTCGGGGCGGTATAGACCGACCACTGGATCTTGCTTCCCAGCTTGCGGTCAACTATCTCCCGGCAGATCGCAATCGCGTGTTCTTCGGGGTAGTTGAACTCGCTGTCGGCGAAGAAGAAACGACTGAGTCCTCTCCCGAGCAGGCTCTCGATCTCATCCACAATGTCCACCACCGGCCTGAGCCGCATCACACGCCCCTCGACCGCCGGCACCACGCAGTAGATGCAGTCCTGAGTGCAGCCCCTCTTGGTCTGAATCGCCGTCCCGCCGCCTTTTTTCGTTGGAACGTAGTAGGAATAATCCACCTTCGACCGATGTGAGAGGCATGTACCCGAGAGATCGGCAAGCCCCACCGGATTCCGACGGAACTCGCCGTCCTCCCGATAGACGAGGCCGGGTATGTCCTTGTAGACTTTGCGATTCAAGAAGTTCCGCGCCAGCAGGGGAAGTGCGAACTCTCCTTCGCCGGCAATGCCCATGTCTAGTCCCAGGTAGTCCAGCACCCGCTCTGGACAGATGGAGAATCCGCTGCCCCCAAGGACTATCGGCGCGTCGGTGGCATCGCGGATATGGCGGATGGTCTCCCGCAGCTCGGGGACCATGAACCGCCCATAGTGGATGTCGTCGAGGTTCCGATGAGTCACGCCGACCAGGTCGGCGCCATGCGTGGCGAAGAATGATCGGATGGCGGCTTTGACATTGGAGGCGG
>DASRZD010000732.1:0-2142 GCA_035686805.1 Armatimonadota bacterium | reverse complement strand
AGTTCCTGCCCGCTCCAATGCTGCCGCCACAGCCAATAGAGGTTCGCCTCGCCGCCCATCGCGATCGGCAGCCAGCTATTCGCCTTGCACCAGCCGGGCTCCTTGTAGCCATTCGCGGCCGTCGAGCCGTTCCAGCACGTCTGAGTCTCAGTGTTCCAGAACGGCTTCTCCTTGATCGGGCGGATGAGGTCGAACCAGAACGCCGCCTGCCAGAGATTGTCCATGCCGTTATAGTGATTGAACTGCACCAGGTCGAGCGCCTTGTGGATGTCGCCATAGTCCACGCCCGGCGTCGGCATCATGTCCGTGCCGATGGGATGGATGGTCATCTTGTGCAGAATGTCCGCCTGATGCTTCACGAAGTCACAGTATGAATCGCTATTGAACTCGGCCCATGCGGTGAGAAGCGATGGATGATGCCATGTGCCGCGATCCGGGATGGGGAGCTGGTCGAACGACTGGTAGGTCATGCTCCAGAGGTCCGTGCCCCACGCGGCGTTGAGCGCCTCGATGGTGCCATACCTGGCCTTCATCTTGTCCTTGAACATCTTTACGCACACCGGGCACACGCACCCTCGCTGGCTGTAGGGGTGCACCTCGTTATCAATCTGCCAGCCGATGATATTCTTGTCCTTGCCGAACTCCTCCGCCATCTTCGTGACGATGCGAGTGCAATGATCGCGATAGACGGGGCTGTTCGGGCACGCGTGCCTTCGAGACCCGTGGCGGGTGGGATGGCCGTCCTCGTGGACGAACAGGATCTCGGGATAGCGTTCGCTCAGCCATGCTGGGGGGGTGCAGGTCGGCGTGCCCATGATGGTCGCAATCCCCGCCTCGCCGAGCTTGTCCACGGCCAGGTGAAGCCAATCGAAGTCGAACCTCCCTTCCTCGGGCTCCATGCGGCTCCAGGCGAACTCGCCGATGCGCATGACATTCGTGCCGGCATCCTTCATGAGGGCGATATCGGCATCAATCTGCTCCAGGGGCCAGTCCTCCGGGTAATAGGCAGCACCGAGATAAGGGGGGGTGGCGGTCATGGGATTCCTCCGTTCATGGTTCTTGGTTCATCGTTCAGCGTTCATCGGTAGGGCGGCTCGTCTCGGCACACGTTCGGTGTTAAACGGGCCGAAAGACGCATGACGTTCGACGAAACGAGCAGCGCAACCGCAACCGATCTACGTTCTGAGTATGGTTCGGATGGGGAGGCGGAAAATCCTCCGAACGTCGAACATCGAACGCCCAACTTCGAACTTCGACGGGGGAACGTGCGGGTGAAATCCGCACGCTAACATACCACAAACTCCGCTGGAAGCGGACTGTCATTCGCTCTTGCTGCTAGTCACTAGCTTAGCGCAAGACTGATGTGGAGTGCGGTCGCGAAGTCGAAGACGAAGCTGCCGCTTTGGTTTGAGCGCTGGCACTTGGAAAACTGCCGCAGTATTGGTATAATAACAGTCGGTCGGATATTAGCCGGAGATGCCAATGATCAGCAGAAAAGCTGGCAAACCCATACTCCTTCATCTGGCGCTCGCAGGCATTCTGCTTGCGGTCATGCTTACAGGCGCTCGGCCTTCCCACGCCCAGGGCAAGTCCCAAACACCCCCCAAGCCTACTCCGCCGACCGTCCAGCAGCTTACGCCCGAGCAGAGGGATTACTACCGAGAACAAGCCAGGTACTACCGCCTTCAGGCAGATCAGATCGGCAAGCCTAAGCCCGTTGGAGGGTACATCAAGGATTATGCAGCTTTAGTAGCTGCACTGGTGGCGGCTTTGGTCGCACTCTGGACATTGCGCAGAAACAACCAAACGACTATGCGAGTCCAACGGGATACGCAGTTCTACGAGGCGCTTAGGCGATTCGGGGATGAGTCGCCAGCAGTGCGTTCCAGTGCTGCTGGACTTCTAGCTCAAATGGCGAAAGCCTTCGAGACGTACAGGAATACGGTAATAGACCAACTGGTCGCCGGCCTGCAGCTTGAGGATAACTCAGTAGTGATTTCCTCTATAGGCGAAGCCTTAACCGAGATGGTCTGCGTTGACCCACAATACACAAGAGGTAGGATATGTCACGCAAACCGGATGCTTGGCTGTGCCTTCGCACGTGCCCTAGCCGACTTCTTCGCAGCCAGGGGGATTCAACGT
>DASRZD010000731.1:0-4372 GCA_035686805.1 Armatimonadota bacterium | reverse complement strand
ACCTGGGCGATGTATGATTTGGTTGCCGAGTCGCCGCCGGGATACTCGCTGGAGAAGCAGCAATTAATGGCGGGTTACATCCAGCTTGCTTTTCGCAAGGGGAGCAATCGGCTGATCATCGAGCGATGGGGCCTGGCGAATGTGGTCTTGAAGAATCAGGCCCTGCGAGAATGGTTTAATCAGCGGGCCGGCCATGACATGGGCCAGTACCGCAGTTCCATCGAGGAGGTAGACTTCGATGGCGAGCGGGGGCTTCAGGTCAGTGGACGACGATCAGGCATCCAGCCGATGCTCAAGTCTGCAAGCGAGTTGCTGACGCTCAGAAAGCCGGCAGCTTGCCTCGACGGGTATGTCTGGGTCTGCGAAGAATCGAATAAGGTCTACTCGATCCAGTCAATGCACTCAAAAGGCGAGGACATACTGGATCAGGTGCTGGAAAGAATAGAGTGCCATTAGCATGAGTGCAGTTTACAATACAGTTTCACAATACCTTCCTTTCCTTAGGAAGAAGCCCGTGCTGAGCCGGGATCAGGCCCTGCGCTCCAAACCGACTCGGAATCCTTTGCTCGAGTGGGCGAGGGGAGAGGATGGCGACGTCCGCCTCAGAATCCCTCGAAGGAAGGATCTCGTCGCCAGGTTCCTTTGCCGGATGTTCCGAGCGCCCGATTACAAGGAGATCGTCCTCGATGAAGTGGGCTCGGACATCTGGGAGCTCTGCGACGGTGAGAATGGAGTGGAGGCGGTCGTCTCGACGATGTGCAGGAAGTATAAGCTCAATCGCCGTGAATGCGAGACGTCGGTCGCCGCATACCTGAAAATGCTCGGTGACAGAAGGCTAATCGGTTTCCAGGTGGGAGGCAAGCGCAAGAAATGACTACGCCGCGTGCGACAGGGGTCGGGAGGCAGATTCAGCTTCCACTTCGCAAGGCCTTGGAAATCAGTATCAACAGCATCAGGATCAGGTTCTGGCGCTCGATGATCACCGCGGGCGGCATATTCCTGGGAATTGCGTTCCTGGTCTCGGTGCTCACAACGTCGCTGATCCAGGCGAATCTTCCCGGAACGATGGATGCGGCAGCTAAGGCGGCCGCTCAGAACAGGCAGCTCTGGCTTGTCATAATGTCCCTGCTGGTTTGCACAGTAGGGATTACTAACTCAATGCTCATGTCGGTGACAGAGCGCTTCAAGGAAATCGGCACGATGAAATGCCTGGGAGCTCTGGATCGGTTCGTTGTGGAGCTGTTCCTTCTCGAGTCGGGGCTTCTGGGCCTGATCGCGTCGTTCGTCGGCTCGATAGTGGGCTTTGGAAGCATCAGCCTGTTGGCGTTGGCCAGCCACGGGTGGGCCGTCGTAGGGGCGATCCGCTTCCTGGATATCCTCCGAGTCATGGGCACTGCAATGCTCATCGGAATGGTTCTGACGATAGTCGCCACTATCCCTCCCGCCATCAAAGCCGCGAAAATGCCGCCTGCCATGGCGTTGAGGACGGAAATCTAACACGTAACGAGTAACGAGTAATCCGTAAGGGGTGGGGCGGTTACGCATTACTCCTTACGCATTACGAACGGAGTGACATCATGCCAGCGAATGAATACGTAGTCCGAACGAAAGACCTCTTCAAAGAGTTCACTATGGGCGACAGCGTCCTCCAAGCCCTGAGCGGGATACATCTCGACATATTCAGGGGCGAGTATATCTCCATCATGGGCCCATCCGGCTCGGGGAAGTCTACCCTCTTTAACATGATCGGGGGATTGGACAAACCTACGGGCGGATCCGTGTTCATCAACGATGTGGATATGGCCCAGCTCGACGCCCATGAGCTCGCCTATCTTCGCTGTCGGACTATCGGTTACATCTTCCAAACCTTCAACCTCATCCCCGTCATGACTGCGCTTGAGAATGTCACCCTCCCTATGATCTTCGCCGGGACTCCCACGGATGACTGTGTCGAAAAGGGAATCAAGCTCCTGAACCTCGTCGGGCTCGGCGATAGGCTGCATCATAAGCCATCAGAGCTTTCAGGCGGCCAGCAGCAGAGAGTTGCGTGCGCTCGGGCGCTCGCCAATGACCCCGCCATTATCCTTGCCGACGAGCCCACCGGCAACCTTGACCTGAAAACCGGCACGGAGATCATTCACCTGCTCAAGCGCCTGAATAAGGAGCAGGGAGTAACTATCATATCGGCTACCCATGATCTGAAGATGCTCGATATCTCAGACCGTATTGTATGGATTCGTGATGGGTCAGTAGAAAGAATAGAACAAAGGGCTGATCTCGATCTGAAGGTTGGCCAAGTAGAAGGAGTCGAGCAGTAAAGAAGTAACCAGCCACCTGAACGCAGCATTATCTGGTGAGCTTGCATTCCATTGCGTAGAGCTGGTGAGTACATGAATCAAGTCAGCACGCCCTTGGGGTTTCTTCCAGGCGTCATATACTCCGGTAGTCATTGCATGCTTTCGTACAGCAGGCCTGACGATTCTTACATCCTGAGTGTCTCCAAGTACATGGTGGCGGGGATCGCTTCCGGCCAGATGTGCATATGCGCTGTCCTCCAGCCCCACCAAATGCGGATCAAACAGCACTTGAAGAGCGTCGGAGTGAGCCTTGCCTCCGATCAACTCCTCATGCCCGATGCGGAACACCTTTATCTGCCGGGCGGACGTTTTGACACAAAGCATGTCGCCGGCTACTACATCAAGAATGCCGCCGTTGCCGAAAGCAAATGGAACGGCATGCGAGTCTTCGGAGATATCAGTTTCGCCCTGGATTCCCGGGCGGTCCGGTTGAAGCTCCTGGAGTACGAAGCCTTGTTCAACGCTCAGCAGCATGCCAACGTAACGGCGCTGTGCGGGTATCAGGCGAGCGTCCTCCCCAGGGGCTACGTGCTTCAGGCCAAGAGCGTTCATCCGTTCATCGCCAGCAGCAAGAGCATGCGTTTGAACCGAAGTTTCGTGGAAACGGACAAGTTCCTGTCAGGGCTCTATCGGTTTCGTCGAATGGATAGGGAATACCCGGCGACTCTCGATCAGGCTGAGAAGATCGTCTCAGATGTTGAGGAGACTGCCATTCGCACGAGTATGACCTTGCCGGACATAGACAGCATGAAAGAAGTTGTCCGCAGCTTGTTTGTAAATGTCGTAAGAGGGGTTGCTTCAGGCATCGAAAAACCTCATGTCCACATGGTGTATGCTCCGAAGCCCGACAAATTCTCCGTCACGTTGAGATGTCACCGCGCCATGCTCGGCGATGCGAACATGGACTGGAAGTCGGCAGAAAGCGTGATGGATGATATCCAGGTTGACCGTCTCTCTTGCGATTGGGTCATCACCATGGTCAGGAAGTACTGAGCCTACCCCAACGGCATGGAGAGGATATCCTTGCCGGTATCAAGCTCCACCACCCGCACTCTGCCCCCTTCAATCAACCCCACGGTTGGGATGACTACTCCCCCTCGCTCCAGCTTCGGATGAGCCGGGCTCCCGGGGTTTAGATAGATGGTCTTCTCGATTCTCTCTATCACGGGGATATGCGTATGCCCTGTGATGAGGACGCCCGGCCGGTATCTCAACGCAAGCCGCCGCACGTAGTCGGGATCCGGGTTGTGTCCGTGATAGACGAGGATTGGGAGATCGGCGAACTGCACGAAAGCATAGGGCGCCTGAACCGGCAGCTCGAGCAGCTCCTCATAAACCTCAGGATCGCAGTTTCCTCGGGCGATGATGATCGGGATCGGACTCGAATTGATGAGCTGGACCATCGCCGGTATGTCATATCCGGGCGTAAAACCCAGGCGTGGCGGGTGGTACAGGACGTCTCCTGCATGTATGATAAGGTCGGCGTTGGCGAAAAGGCCCATCGCCTTGTGCCAGGCCGGCACTATGCCATGTGTGTCGCTGATAACTCCAATCTTCATCTTGCACCTCGCATAAAAAAGGGGAGGTTCGTGTGAACCTCCCCTGGTCAATGCATGCTAACGCTGAGTCAGCGTCAGATTGTCCACGTATGTCCTCAGCCAATGCCCATGCCATGGCTGCAGATAGTCGGTGAAGCAATAGTCGTCAGTAAGACCGACATCCCGGCTGGATTGGTACTCGGAATCCCACCAGATACCGACAGAGTTCACCCATCCGTTGTCCCTCGCCTGTTCGAGGGAGACGGTCGTCGTGCCATTCGTAATCCTCATGTCGGCCCACTTATGCTCGGTCGGGAATGGGCAGCCGATGATGTTCCACCCTGCCTTTGGAAGTGACTGCTCTCTTGAGCCGGCATACCCCGGGTAGGCCTGATAGGTTATGGTATATGGGCTGTCTACCGTTAGCCAGTAACCTTGATCCAGCGAGAGATTGCCGAAGAAGTCCGGATCCCACTC
>DASRZD010000730.1:0-2165 GCA_035686805.1 Armatimonadota bacterium | reverse complement strand
GAGGATTGGGAAGGCGGGGAATGAGTTTGTGAGGGCGAGTTTCACCAGTGAGGGGATGATGGAGGAGATTCAGGGATTGTACGAACGTCAAACACCGAACGTCGAACTCTGAACGTCTCCCGCTTTCAGACGGGATTCCGTCCGTAGGCGAGACAACTTCGAACGTCGAACAAGAAGGCGAGCAAGAGCGTGAGTAAGATCTTGTTGGTGGTGATGATATTGGTGAGTGCAAGCGCTTGGGGGCAGGAGAAGCTGCCCATCGTAACCGGGAATTTCAGCGTGATGTGGATTCAGCATTCGCCGGTGGGGGCGTTTCCTGATCCGAACTTCAATGGGGAGCCGGTGCCGTCTGCGGATAACTGGGCGGAGCATCAGAAGATTGGGATCAAGGCGTATGAGGATTACGTTGCCTGGGGAGGCGTCGAGCGCGAGCCGGGTAAGTGGGACTGGAGCCGTCAGATCGAGGTTGCGGACAATCAGCAGGCGGGCGGCCTGGAATATGATCCTTACCTGTGGATTCACAATCCGCCGATGTGGATGCGCGAAGGAAAGCTGCCAAATGAGCCGGGTGCGCCCGATCACTACACCGTCATGCGCTGCCTGGAGCACGACCTGCCGACGCAGACCTTCTCGATCTGGGACCCGGCGACGGTCAAGTGGTTCGAGCGATATTATCGTGAGATGAAGAAGGGCTTAGGAGACAGGGTTGGCCGGACGTACGTTGGGCTGGTCGGGCCTTACGGCGAGGGGAATTATCCGCTTCCAATATTTAATTACCTGAATATCGGCCATTGCCACGAGGGCTACTGGTGCGGGGATGCGTATGCGCGGCGGGCGTTCAGGAACTCGATGAAGAAGCGGTACGTCACGCTGGCCAAGCTCAATGGCGCGTGGGGAACGGACTTCGCGAGGTGGCAGGATTTGGATTATCCGTCTGAGATCAAGGCAGGGAAGATCCTGCCGGCCGAGAAGCGGACCGACCCCAAGGCTCGCCGGAGGTGGGTTGATTTCATCGAGTGGTATCATCAGTCGCTGATTGACTTCTCGGTTCAGGTGACCAAGGCTGCGCTCAAGTACTATCCGATCGAGAAGCTGAAAATGAAGCCGGGAGGATCGGCGGGCGGCGTGAATCCGATCGCGTGGGGGACGTATTGCCCGGGTTATGCGAAGGCGCTGGGGGAAATGGTCGATGGTCAAGGGTCCATGGCCCATGGGGGAAAGGGCAAGATTCGGCTTCAGCCGGCGGACTGCAGCGGACATCCTTTCGGGGATCGGTGGTATGGGAGCGCATACCGGTTCTATGGGATTCCGCTGACGACCGAGCCGGCGGGGGACTTGAACGATCGGGAGTTTCGGCGGCGGATCTTCATTGATGCGACCAACGGCACGAGCGAGATGTTCAGCTATTCGTGGGACCAACATAAGAATGATGGGTTGAAGTGGATTCACCTCTATCGGGGCGTGCCCTCGATCACCGATGTGGCGGTCTACTGCCCGACGACGTGGTATCGGATGAACGGCTCGCTGGCGCCGAGCATTCAGGGCGCGGATGCCTTGCGGGATATCACCGACTTCGAGGTGGCGGACGAGTGCATGATCAAAGACGACTACCTGGCCAAGCGGAAGATTCCGGTGCTCTTGTGGCTTCAGGGGCCGGTGGTCGAGCGCTCGGTGCTGGAGAAGGTCGTGAAGTGGGTGGAGAATGGGGGGATACTGGTCGCCAATACGCCTGATGCCCCGACGGATGTCGAGGGCCGAACCGACCTTGGCCTCAAGCTCTTCCCGCCGGTGAACCAGGATAAGCCGATGCCGGTGACGCACAGACTCGGCAAGGGCTTAGTCATCCAAGATCCTATGCCCGAGATGCTGCCGAGGTTCAAGGACCTGGTTCGGGATGCGGTCGGTGTCGGGATTGATAGGGAGGAAGACGGCGTCTGGACGGCGGTCTTCCCGGATATGCTGCTTTTCTACAATACCGGCGACAAGGCGGTGGAGATTCAGAAAAGCTGGAAGGGGCGGGAGATCAAGGTTCACCTCGAGGCGTGGGAGTTGGGGGAGGTTAGGCTGTAGTAGCACAATGCCACCTTAGCCCCAATCATTTATGGCGGCGAAACGACCATTCTCTACCTATGGAAAGGCTGGAATCTGGCATGACGAACGATCAG
>DASRZD010000729.1:0-3094 GCA_035686805.1 Armatimonadota bacterium | reverse complement strand
GAATCGCGCACGGCGGGAATCCCATCATGAAGTGGATGATCGCCTGTACGGAAGTGAAGAGCGACCGCCAGGGGCTCATCATGCCGATGAAGCCCAAGCGCGGAGCTCGAGGGAAGAGGATCGACGGCGTAGTGGCTTCGATCATGGGCTATCACCGCGCCTACTCGGAATTCGGAAAGGCGCAGCCAAAGGTGGAAGTATGGGCCGTATGAGTCTCGTAAAGCGCGTGTCTACAGGAGTGTCTACAGCGATCCGGATCATACGCGGAACCGCAGCCGAGGATTGGGCGGCCTATTTCGGTACCAGGAGTATGCGCACCATAACGAAAGCCGGAACGCGAGTCAATGAATACGGAGCACTCACGATCAGCGCACTGTTCGCGGCTCTCAACTTCCTTGGTGGTGTGGTGGCAAGTCTTCCCTTGCGCATACGCCGTACCCTTCCGGCCGGGGGGAGTGAGCCGGCAACAGACCATCCACTCTATGATCGGCTGCACGCCAAGGCGAACGATTCAGGATTGACCGCCTGGCAGTGGATCTACACATCGCTGTTTCATAAATATCTCTGGGGGAACTGGTGGACCTGGCTGAATCGCGGAAGCATGGATCTGACGATCCTTCTTCCAGACAGAACCAGCCTTGATCCGGGCGAGAGAGCTGTCATAACTCATGACGTCCACGGGATGCGGCTACCTCTCATTGATCGGCATGACGTTCTTCTCATCCCGCACATCAGCCTTGGGGGCGTGATGGGAAAGGGAATCGTACACTATGCCCGCGAATCCCTCGGGCTGATAAAAGCGCAGGAAGAGTTTGCCTCTGGATTTTTTGGGCATGGCATCAAAGCGGGCGGTTTCGTTGAATATCCCCCTGAGACCGCACCGAAAGAAGATGTTCGCAAAGGGCTTCAAGAGGATTTCAATACCAAATATGCCAAACTCGGCGAGTCGTGGAAAGCCATTTTCCTCACTGCTGGAGGCAAATGGAAGCCAAACGAAATAGATGCTACGAAGGCGCAGACGTTGGAGTCCCGCCAATTTTCCATAGCGGAGATATCCCGCTGGACGGGCCTGTCTCCCCACCTCCTGCATGATCTTTCCCGGGCCACCTTCAGCAACATTGAGGAACTGGATCTTGCTCTTGTAGTTTTCACCCTTACGCCGATCGTGACTCAAATTGAACAGGCCATGAATGTCGTATTCTTCAACGAGCGTGAACGCCAGACGCTATATGTGAAATTCGATCTCAAAGGGCTATTGCGTGGAAATTTGCAGGCGCGATCCCAGTTTTATAAGGAGATGCTGGATCGTGGGGTATTCAACGCGGACAACGTGCTTGACCTGGAAGACATGAACCCGCAGCCCGATGGTTTGGGCAAAGTTTACACGCTGCCGCTCAACATGGTGAACAAGAAAATGATTGTCGGCACCCAGCCGCTTTCGCTCAAGGTTGAATCGATACGGGACGTGACGCCGCCTCGGGCGGGCATTGCAGCCCCCCAGCGATTCGTCGCTCAACGCACCTCGGCACACCGTAGGCGCATCACGATTGCCTACAATCCACTGTGGGAGGCCTACGCCAAGCAACTGCTGGAGGAGGAGGCCGAGGGGATCCGCGCGGGCGTCCGCGATTGGCTGAGCAACAATCTGGTAGCTGAGTTTGTCACGTGGTTGGGCACCTTTTATGATGGCTTCCGCGATCAGATCAATGCGCAATCGGCCCCGTTGCTATCTAGTTATGCCGAGGCAATTTTGCCGATCGCTGAAGAAGAAGTCGGGAGCGATGCTGACTTGAAGGCACAGATGGATGCCTTTCTATCCGGAGCGGATGGTTACCATGACACTTTCGTACGACGGCACCTCCGGCATTCTCAAGGCAGCCTGCGCGCGGCAGTCACGGAAGCCGAAGATCCAGAAGCGGCAGCGGAAGAAGTCCTGGAAGGCTGGCAGGAATTGCGGCCCGAACGCTTGCGGCTGCATGAGAGTATTCGGGCCGAGAGTGCGTTCGCCCGTAACGTGTTTGTACTTGCGGGTGTGACCAAGCTCGTCTCGGTGTCCTACGGCAAAAGCTGTCCCTACTGTCTGGCGCTGGACGGCAAGGTGATCGAGATTCAGGGTGCATTCCTGGAACCGGGTGATTTCCAGCCTGAAGGGGCCGAGCGCCCGCTGACCGTAACGAGTATCCGTCGACATCCGCCTTATCATGACGGATGTGATTGCGGAATTGAGGCAAGTATATGAGGAGGATTGTATGGCCATAACCGTAAACAAAAAGGGCGTAGCGCATGCGCATGCCCTGATAACTGCCGAAAAAATCAGTGAAGGTACCTGGTCGTTTTCGGGTGCCGATGGCAACGCGCTTCTGGGTGACGACAACTGGGCCGAGTACGGCAAGTGGTTCCTGGCAGTTGATTCGGATGCAGATTCCGAGACTAAAGACCACTACAAATACCCGTTCGGCAAAGCCGGGGAGATCTACCGACGTGGAGTGATCGCAGCCAAGAGCCGGGCAGCTCAGCAGAATCTTACAGCGGTCGTGGAGGCAGCCGATTCCTTGCTGGAAGCGATCGACAAGAAGCTCGGCAAGGAAGAGGACAGCGCTCTTCAGGCGGAACGGCGGTTCGTGTCGTTTGCCGGCGAGATGCGCACGGTCGACGATGATGGCGCCATGATCATCGAAGGCTACCCGATCGTCTATGAATCCTTCGCGCCGATGTGGGGTTGGAGAGAGATCATTCGCCAGGGGGCAGCTACTGCGGCCCTGAAGAGTTCGGACGAGCTCGTACTTTGGGATCATGAAAGTTCCCAGCCCATGGCGCGGCGTTCGGCCGGCACGCTGGAAGTTAAAGAAGACGAAAAAGGCGTGTTCATTCGCGCGGACGTGAGCAAGACCGTCTGGGGACGCAACGGCTTTGAGGCCATTCAAAATGAGATCATCAACCGTATGTCCTTCGCTTTCGATACGGGGAAGGACAATTGGTTTTGGGAAGAGATTGAGGGCGTGAGAATCGAGACGCGAGAGATTCTCAGTTTCGCCACGCTCTATGATTATTCGCCGGTGAGTTATCCGGCGTACAAGGAGACCGTGGTCATGGC
>DASRZD010000728.1:0-5135 GCA_035686805.1 Armatimonadota bacterium | reverse complement strand
CAATCGTCAGCTCTTCGTTACTGGGTGCGCCTGGCGGATAGTTGTCATACATCTGTGGGTGCTGATACGAGTTGTACAATTCCGTCTCGGGCCGAGCATAGCCAAACATCTCTTCTGCGGAGATATCGCAGTCGCCATCCGCATCGGCCACCCCACACTGAGGACCCAGGGCTTCCAGTAAGTAGTACGTAAGCACTCCGTGCTGCAGCTCGTCAGCCTCATATGAAAACTCATCGTCGTCGCACGCAGTAAGTACCACGCCGCCGACAGTGTCGTCCAGGTCCTTCGTCAGAATGCCCGGTCTGCACGTGGGCTGCAGGTCTGCCGCAAAGCCGTCGCCTGGCGCCGGGCCGGGATATCCCATGGAAAATGACCTGGCGACGCCTGTCCCGAACTGGAACTGCTTTATCTGCCCGCCGCTGAAGCACGTGTCAAGGATAACGGTCACAGGCGCGGGGAATGACTCCAGCCATTCGCCGAGTTCATCATCCCGTATGAAGCTGGACAGGTCGCCGGCCTCGCAGGGGACTATATACTCGTCCAGGCCGTCTGACTCATCTATAGGGAAAAGATCGGGCCCGGTAGTCCCATGCCCTGAAAAGGAAAACAGACAGACATCGTTATGGTCGGCTGCCTGCCGCATGGAGTCAATTGCCGCCTTGACCGCCGCCTTAGTAGCGGCCGCGTCTACCAGAAGCTGAATGTTCGGGTCTGCCCAATGCCAGTACTCGAGCAGCCTGCTCCTTATGCCGATGGCGTCATCGGCGCAATACAGCAGATCGTTGACCGTCCCCGGATAGTCGGAAATGCCGCAGATCACCGCCCGGTAGGTGACTGCTCCCGGGTTTCCGACTTTGTAGGGGCAAGGACCCTTCACGTTATTCGTTTCGTCCTTCTCAGTCACCGCATTCAGCCGATCAACCTGAGCATAGGCATTGTATGATCCTGCGCTCACCGGTGTGAACTGTCGGGTCAGCACTATGCTGGAACCGGCAGCCAGCGATGAAACGGTCCACGGATCATTCCCGGCGTCTCCTGTGCCGGGCGCAGTCGCTCGATCGTCATAGAAATCCACCTGGAATGCGCCCGCGGCCGCAACCGAATCGTTTGTGACATTCACCTTGGCAGTGAGCACTGTGCCGGGTGAAGAACTCGAAGGAGTGACGCTGATCTGCTCGACGATCAGATCCGGATTGACCACTCCCGGCAACTTCGATATCTCGATATCGTCCAGGAACGCTCCGTCCACATACTCATCGCCTATGGGAGATATCGTGCCAAGGAACATGATCCACACGTTGGAATTGCCGCAAAGATTGCCCAGGGTGGGAACTGACTTGAGGTCAAATGTGTGTGTGGCGCACGTCCCATATCCCCCTTTGATCCCTGTCCCATAGAATTGGGAGCCGTTGGTCGAGGCGAGCCATGCTATCTGGTCGTTGTCCCCGAGGTCATAGTAGAGGTTGAAAGTCACTTTGGCGTCGGAGGCATCGGCCAGACTGAACGGTCCGTAGATCATCTGGCTCACGCAATCCGGACTGTTCGGCGGTCTCACGACAAATCGGTAGTTTGGATCGAACGTAGATGCCTGGGGCCAGCCTCCCTTCGGCGCACTCCCGCAATACATCCAGGTCTCAGGCGCCCAGGTCACGGGCACTCCGCCGGCGGTGTAGTTGTGATACAGCGTCCAGCCGTCCGGCCAAGCCCCATCGAAGTTCATGGTCGCTATGGACTCCCATGAGCCGCGAACCGGCAGAGCAGGCGATATGTCGCCTGTTTCCGATGCCTGCGGTGTGATTGTGAAGGTCTTGATAAGACTCTTGCCGCCATCGGGACATGACTGGAGGGCTTCCGGCGTGCCGGGCGACTTTTCGACCGCCGTGCTTGGAACTGCCGAGAGAAGGCATGAGAATGTGAGTAAAAACGGAATTGCCTGCCTGGTAAACCTTATCATGGCCCAGCCTCCTTTTGCTATGGTCACACACTGTATAGGGACTGCAGAATTTCTCTACCGGTAATGCCCGAGGCGTGTATGGGGAAGCAAAAGGGAGTGTCACCTTGCAACCCCATACTAAGTATAGCTTATATACTTAGTAAGCATTTGTCAATAGGGGTGTGAAAAAAAAGAGCCTGGAGTTCTCCAGGCTCTCACTGAGCGGTTGCCTGCTAATACCCTGTCAGGTTCGCGGGGTCGCAGTCCCAGGTATCGCGTACGTAGACCGTCTGGGTCGAGGAGTCATACCCGTAGCCGACCATAGAATGGCCAGCTCACCGGGGACTTGCCCCGTTCCAGCGGGAAAGGCTAAAACTGAGAGATGCACGGGCCGTTGCGGGGTGAATCTGAGTGCCGTGGCACCCTTGCACTGCTTACTATAAAGAGCATACCTGCCGAGAAGGCAATTGTCAATGGGAACAAGAAAAAAACCAGTATAATTACCGGTATTGGAACTCCTACGCATAACTGTGTTTCAAACCAATCATCGTTGCAGCATAGCGTGATTAGCGGTGTCCGGCCATGAAGAACAAAGAGGTAGCGGGAATACTAGGCAAAATCGCCGATCTCTATGAGATCAAGGGCGGGGAGAGTTTCCGTGTCCGGGCGTATCGAAGCGCCATTGCCCAGATCGAGAATATGGGCGAGGACATCGAGGATGTCGCCGCTCGTGGGGAGTTGGAGAGCATTCCAGGCGTCGGCAAGGCAACCGCCGAAAAGGTGAGGGACATCCTCGAGACCGGCACGACCCCTCGCTTCGAGGAGCTGAAATCCCGGATACCCGAGACCCTCACTGACCTCCTCAAGATCCCCGACATCGGCCCCAGCACCGTTCGAATGCTTTGGCAGAGGCTGGGCATCACCTCCATGGACGATCTCGCCCAGGCGGCGAAAGATCACCGAATCCGTGACGAGACCTCCTTCGGCGAAAAGGGCGAGGCGCAAATCCTCAGGAACATGGAGATGCTCCGCGAACACGGGCATCGGCTTTCACTCGGCGTAGTCCTCCCCATGGCCGAGGACGTCATCGCCCGCCTGAAGGAGACCGGCCTGGTGAAGCAGATCAGTGAGGGAGGGAGTCTCCGCCGGCGGAAGGATACCATCGGCGACATAGACATCGTCGCCGAGACAAGCGATCCCAAGGCCCTGAGCGAAGCATTCACCAGGCTGCCCCAGGTTCAGCAAGTCATCGAATCCGGCGCGACCATGACCAGCGTCCTAACCAAGTCGGGCTTGCGCATGGACATCAGGATCGCCGAGCCCGGGCATTTCGGCGCAATGCTCCATCACTTCACCGGCTCGAAGTATCATAACATCCACCTGCGCGGCATGGCCCGCGACATGGGCCTGACCATGAACGACTACGGCATGCATCGTATTGATACCAGCGAGACCGTCGTCCCCGGCAAGGATGAAGAGGAGATCTACCGGGTGCTGGGCCTTCCATTGATACCGGTCGAGCTTCGGGAGGATCGGGGAGAGATCGAGGCCGCGAAGGAGGGCCGGCTTCCCAAGCTGATCGAGCCCGACGACATCAAGGGCGACCTGCATGTCCATACCTCCGCGAGCGATGGCAAGAACTCCCTTGAGGAGATGGTCGAGGCCGCCCAGGCACGCGGATACCGCTATCTCGCCATCTGCGACCATACAATCACTCACGGAGTGACTGAGGAACGTCTGCTGGCCCAGATCGAGGATATCAAGCGTCTCAATCGGCGTCTGAAGAGCTTCCGAGTCCTCGCGGGGGCGGAGGTCGATATTCGGCGCGACGGCTCACTGGAGCTCGACTCCCGCCTGCTCGATAAGCTGGATATCGTCGTGGGGTCGGTCCACCAGCGGTACAAGATGGATGAGCATCAAATGACCGAGCGCATCGTGAAGGCCATCGAGACCGGCTGGATTGACATCCTCGCGCATCCGACCGGCAGGCTGATCAATCGGCGCGAGCCTTACGAGGTCAACTTCGATCGGGTGCTCGATGCTGCAAAGGCTCACTCGACCGCCCTGGAGATGAACACCTATCCCGACCGCCTGGACCTGAATGACATCTACGCTCGAATGGCGAAGGAGCATGGGGTGAAGCTAGCCATTGACAGCGACGCCCACGCCACCGGCGAGCTGGCAACCCTCCGATACGGCGTCATGCTAGCCCGCCGAGGCTGGCTCCAACCCGGCGATGTCCTCAACACCATGCCGGTTGATGACTTGCTGGATTGGCTGGAGAAGCGCCGATCAAGGCTTCTCGTCCCCGCGTAGGACCCACTGCTTTCTTAGCAGCCAGAGGATCGGAATGGCGGCGTAGGCGAATGGGCCGAAGTAGCCCAGCTCCACGAGCAGAGGCTTCGATGCCAGGAGGTCCTGACCCGCGAGCAGGACGTATGCCGCGACGGCATCCACTCCGCTCTTGTAGAGGAATGCGAAGATGAACCATCCCCACTCTCGGCGAGTGATCGCATAGATGACCATGACTGTGGCCGCCGTGTGGATGAAGATCGTGAGAAACCTCTCCAGCGCCGGGACGAATACATAGGTCTCCACCGCTTGACCTGCCATGCCCGCAAATGTGACGCCTAGGCCGAGCAGGCCGGCCTCGATTGCCCCGAATCCCACGCCGACGGAGGCCGCGTCCTTCCAACTCCACTGCCGCCGCTGAAACCATCGGGCCATCGCCAGGAATATCCCCACCTCCGTGATGCCGGTCAGCACGCCGATGTAGATCCAGAAGGTCACATCCGCCGGGTGCTTCGGCATCAATGCCTGCAACCCACCCTCTACCTGCTTGTTCAGAAGGAGGGCCAGCCCGACCTTGACCGCGACGGCGACTACCCACAGCAATGCCCCAAGCCCGAACAATCGGAACGGCGTCTTCCACCGCCATAGCCCGAATCCGACTGCCAGCACGCCGACGAGCATCATCAGCGACCCTGGAGTAGTCGGCGCGGGCTTCGTCCCTCCGCTGAAGCCCTGGGGCAGATTATCTCCGCCGGCCTGGAGGGCGATACTCTTCAGGATGAGGTCGCGCTTGCTCTCATCATGCCTGCTGAATCGGAAGTAGGCATACCCTGACTCCACCGCAGATCGTTTCATATCCGGGCCGAATCCGTTGGAAGAGTTGGACGTCTGGTCTTGAAATTCGTTGCGG
>DASRZD010000727.1:0-11405 GCA_035686805.1 Armatimonadota bacterium | reverse complement strand
ACATGCAGGACATCGAGTTCACCATCGAGCGTGGAAGGCTCTTCATCCTGCAGTGCCGCTCCGGTAAGCGAACGGGCGTCGCGGCGGTGAAGATGGCCGTTGACATGGTGAATGAAGGACTCATCACCAAGGAAGACGCTCTCCTGCGAGTCCCGCCCGAGGCGCTTGAACAGTTGCTCAATCCGAGGGTTAAAAGCACGGGCGGCGTGAAGCCGTTTGCGCGCGGACTGAACGCCGGTCCTGGGGGCGCATCGGGGCATGTGGCACTCGACTCCAAGACCGCGATCAAGATGGCGGAGACCGGCAAGAAGGTCATCCTCGTCCGCGAAGAGACCAATCCCGACGATCTCGGCGGCATGCTCGCATCGGTCGGCGTATTGACCTCCAGAGGCGGCCGAACCAGTCATGCGGCGCTGGTCGCCCGGCAGTACGGTATTCCGACGATCTGCGGGTGTTCCGCCCTCAGGATTGATGACGAGGAGAGACTCTTCACCGCGAACGGCGTCACCGTCAAGGAAGGCGAAGTCATCACCATTGACGGCACCCTCGGCGAGGTCTACAACGTCAAGCTCGATACCGAGCCTGCGACCGTCACCGGCGACTTCGGCACGTTCATGGCATGGACGGACGAGTATCGCACGATGGGAGTCCGTGCGAACGCGGATACGCCAGAGCATGCAGCGGATGCGGTTGCCCTCGGGGCAGAGGGGATCGGCCTCGCCCGAACTGAGCATATGTTCCTGGGTTCGGATCGCGTGCCCCTTGTCCAGAATATGATCCTTGCGGAGGACGAGAAGACTCGGGATGAAGCACTTGCGAAGCTCCTTCCCATGCAGCGTAAGGACTTTGTGGGCATCTACAAGGCTATGGGCGGCAGGCCGGTTACCATCCGGCTGATTGACCCGCCGCTCCACGAGTTCCTCCCGCCGATGGATGAGCTTCTCGTCGAGGTCACCCAACTGGAGTGCAAGAATCCGAACGATCCCGCCCTCAAAGAGAAGGAAGACCTGCTTAAAAAGGTCCAGGAGATGCACGAGGCGAACCCGATGCTCGGACTTCGAGGCTGCCGATTGAGCATCTACTTCCCCGGCATCGTGAATATGCAGGTTGCCGCCATCATCGGAGCGGCATGTGAGGTCAAGAAGGCCGGGTTAGACGTTCACCCGGAGATCATGATCCCGCTCATCAGCACCGTCAACGAGCTCACTTACCTCAAGGAGCAGCTCGATCGGATCGCCAAGGAGACCATGGCCAAGGAAGGCGTAGAAGTTGACTACATGTTCGGCACGATGATCGAGATTCCGCGTGCAGCCCTGACGGCCGACGAGATCGCGAAGGAAGCGGCGTTCTTCAGCTTCGGGACGAACGACCTGACTCAGATGGGCTATGGCATCTCCCGTGACGATGCCGGCAAGTTCCTGCCCGTGTACATTGAGAAGGGCATCTTCAAGCATGACCCGACCGAGACCATTGATGTGAAGGGCATCGGCCGAATGATGAAGATCTGCGTCGAGGATGCAAGGGCGGTCAATCCGAAGATCAAGCTGGGGATTTGCGGCGAGCACGGCGGCGATCCCGACAGCGTGAAGTTCTGCCATAAGATCGGGCTGACGTATGTCTCATGCTCGCCGAAGAGGATCCCGGTCGCCCGACTAGCGGCCGCCCAGGCGGCACTCGAGGAGAAAAGCACGGTCGAACGGGACAAGTAGTCCCGAACAGGGATAGACAGGATAAAGGGCGGGGGCAACCCGCCCGTTCCGTGATCAGAATGCTTTGACGTGATCTTACTTGCGTTTGCCGAATGCCGTGGTATAATGGTTGCGAGGAGAAACAATCATGCATCGAACCGCTGCCAATCATGATGCGACTTCTAAGGCCAAGTCACGGCGAAAGCGGTCGTCCTTGCCTCCGAAGGGTACCGCCGCCAGGCTATTGGGGGCTGCCGGACTGTGGAGTCACATGAGCCGCGAGGAGATCGAACAGATCAAGAAGGACATATTCACCTCACGAAGGTCGTCAAGGTAGGAAGACGTGTACCTGCTTGACACCAATATCTGCGTGGAATTCCTGGCTTCAAATCCCAGAGTGATAGAGCGGCTCACGGCATTAGATCATGCTCAGGTGTACTTGTCAGCCGTAACCATCGGGGAGATGGCTTATGGTGCTATGCGAAGCTCACGCCCCGCTCAAGAGGTGCTTCGACTGCATCGTCTCATGGCTGATGCCGCGGTCCTACCAATTGACGCACATACGGCCCTCGAATACGGCAACTTGAAGGCACAGCTTTCGGCAATCGGTCAACTTCTTGAGGATAACGATCTCTTCATCGCCTCGACCGCCATTTCCCGCGGGCTTACACTTGTAACCCATGATAAGGGCTTCGCGAGGATTTCCGGTCTCAGGATAGAGGATTGGCTGGAATAGAATTCACACCAATAACAGCCATCTTCGTGAATGACGTACAAACCTCCGCCTGGTTGGGGCATGAGGAAGAGGGCATTCTGCGCTTCGACTTCACGAACAAGCGCGGCAATCGGCGCTTCTTCGTGATGCCGGACAAGTGCGTCATGTTTGCTGACGAATCCTCGCTTAAGCAAGTCATCCCAAATGCGAGCTGGTACGTCCACTTGGTGGATGCAGTCGAGGCGGAGCCGGGGGTCTGGTTGATCGAGGACCGTGAGCTGGACATCATTGTGGAAGGTGATCTGCGAACTTATCGGGTGATTGATCTGGACGATTTCGGCCGGGCGCTATGCGAGGGCCGAATCTCCCTGCCGGATGCTCATCGGTTGCTAAAGAATGTCCAGCTGTTCCTAGACTCCTATTTGCACCAAGGCAAGTTCCCGCCCGAGGAGATTCGCCCCTGGATGGACGCCAAGCTTGACCCCTGCCCAGTCCCTCTTGAAGATGTCAAGCATCTGCGCGGCCGCGCTCAATGATACATGACAACTGAGGAAGCCAGGAATCCATGAGGGTTTGAACATTTGCCCATGCATGACGTACTATACTGTGGAGGTTGTTAGTGGCTTTTAGACGAATTATCCCCGTTCTGCTCCTTCTGCTGATCCTCGTGTCTGCCTCGTATGCGGGACAGCCGCGCTATGTGGAGATCACCTTTCTATCTACCAACGATCTGCATGCGCACGTTGTGCCGATTGACATCAAGGGCGACCCGGCGAAGAATAAGCCTGACATCAAGAATATCGGCGGCCTGGCACGCATAGCGACTGTGATCAAGCAAGTCCGAGCGCAAACGCAGACTCCAGTTTTGCTTTTCGATTCGGGAGACACGACCCACGGCTATACCGCCCTTCCGCGCGCCTACCACGGAGGGTCCACAATCGCCGTCATGAATGCATTGAAGTACGATGCTATGGTGCCCGGCAACCATGAGTTCCAGTACCATGCGGTTGATACTGTGCGGAACAAGGACGCGTCGGAGTTCCCATGGGTTTGCGCCGACGTGATATACGAGAAGAGCGGAGAGACGTTCGGCCCGCCCTATGTGATCCTCGACGAGGATGGTGTCCGGGTGGCGGTCCTGGGACTGACCAACGATTGGGTCAGCACTGTGCCGAAAACCTACGTCGCGGGCCCGGAGCTGGGGCTGAAGGCGCTGCCGGCAATCGAGGTTGCATCCAAACTGGTCCCCGAGCTTCGCCAGAAGGCGGACGTCGTGGTGGTGCTGAGCCACCTGGGGTATGGGGCGGATCAAGCGCTCGCGAAGGCGGTTCCGGGGATTGATATCATCCTCGGCGGACATTCTCACTACCGGCTAAGTAACCCGAGGATGGTTGCCGTGGAGCAGCCGGGGGCATTTCGACTAGGGATGGTGCCGATCGTTCAGGCAGGCTACTTCGGCATGGACCTCGGTCGGACGAGGCTGATCTTCCATCGGGACGACTCGGGCAAGTACTCACTCATGAGCTGCAAGGGCGAGCTCATTCGAATCAATGCCACTGTCCCCGACGACCCGGCGATCGCGCGGCTCATCAAGGAGTGGCAGAAGCGAATCCCACCTCCCCAGACTCCAAAGAAATAGAGGGTAAGGGCTGTTCATTCAGATTGTGGTACAATATGGAGGTAAGGGTCTACCCATGATTTCTTTAGACAAGATCAAGGAAGCAGTAGCCGATGTCGCCAGAGAGAATGGGGCGCAATGCGCCATACTCTTCGGTTCGCACGCCCGAGGCACTGCCACGCGCCGATCGGACGTGGATGTTATCTTTGTGGAAGAGACGGACCTTCCATTCCTCAAGCGGCTGGATAGGTACCTCGGCCCGCTAGTAGACCGCTTGCATACTCCCATAGAAGTCCTCGTCTACACCCCAGGCGAATTTGAGCGTATGAAAGACAGGCCATTCATTCGACAAGCACTCGAAGAGGGGGTCGTACTCTATGAGCATGGAAAAGTTCAGACACGAGGCAAGCAGATGGTTGTCCCAGGCGCAGGCTGATCTCAGAGCTGCGGAAAACAGTCTCAAAGCCGAAAGCTTTGAATGGGCATGTTTCCAGGCTCAACAGGCCGGCGAGAAAGCGTTAAAAGCAATCTGGCAGTTTTCTGCATATGAGCCTTGGGGGCATAGTCTGACTCGGCTGGTTGAGGAGTTTCCCGACGAGGCCGTCAGAGCCGAGCTGATGTTCTTCTTGCCTCAGGCCAAGCGTCTGGATAAGTTATATATCCCCACTCGATATCCGAACGGGCTTCCCGACTCGATCCCGGCGGAGGTGTTCACGCCTGAGGAGGCTCAGGAGGCCATAAACATGGCCAAGCAGTTGCTTGATCTAGCCGCCGAGAAGATGTCCTGACTCCGATCAAGCTCCTGCCGAGCCCTTTCCTAACCCCCAGTATGGCAACCGGCGATTCCGTGCTTCTCCAGATACCGCTGATGATACTCCTCCGCCCAGGTGGAAGCTCGAAGCACGAATCTCGGAATTCGAAACAGATTCAAATGACCGAAATGTCAAGCGCCAAACCCTGGCACGGGTGTTTGGGGCATTTTCCCCTTCGAATTTGCCGTTTGTTTCGTGCTTCGGATTTCGAATTTCGGATTTGCAGTTACGCCTTCCCCGGCTCGCGGCAGTTCTTCCCTGGGGAACTGGTGATCTGATCTCCCAAGTCTCCGCGCATTCGCTCTATAAGCCCTACAGCCACTACCCATTCTTTTCATAGATATAGGCAAACTTTTCTGAAAAACGTGTTCGCACGTGTGGCAATGGGTATTGACACCAAGACTCCGGTAGGCTATAATGCGCTTATTGATCGACTGGATTGGCTAACATAGCCATTCCAAGTCAGTAAAACACTTATGAAAGGATGGTTTGATGAGTAAGAGAGTTGAAAGTGATATAGCGACGGTTGACGTTAAGAAGAAGCGTGCGAGAGTCAGCCAGGCGGACATTCCTAGGTATCCATTGGCGGAAAGCCTTCGCATTGCTGAGGCGCTGATCAACGATTTTGCAGGGAAGTCGGCAAGTCCCCTGTCCGTTGCAAAGTCGGTGGGCCTCTCACCAGCAAGCTCGTATTTTCGTGATCTCTGTGGCTCGTCCATCGCCTATGACCTCACTCAAGGTGGAGCATACGCCGACTCGATTTCATTGACGACATTGGGAAGGAGAATAGTGGCTTCTACTGTGGAAGGAGACGATTCGTCCGCCAAAGTCGAAGCGGTGCTGAAGCCTCGCATCGTCCGGGATTTCTTCACTCAATACGATAAGGCGAAGTTTCCATCTGAAAAGATAGCCGTCAATGTTCTCGTGACGGAGAAAGGGGTGCCTCGTGACCGTGCCGATGAAGTTCTTAAACTCATCGTTGAAAATGGAAGGGCGGTCGGTATAATCCAGGAGATGAAAACCGGCCCGTGGGTATCCATTGGGGAGGCCGGAACTGGTCCCATCGAAGTGAATGCCGGCACCTCCCACGAGAGAGGGGAGTATCTCGAGGCTGCGGTTGATCTCGATACAGCCAGCGGCAACGGAGGTAGCAAACCGTCGTTCGAGCCCGCGACGAAAGCTATGAGCAACCGAGTTTACCTATCACATGGCAAGGATCGGGCTATCATGGATCAAGTCAAGGAGATACTAAAATTCGGGAAGTTCGAGCCAGTTGTGTCCGTAGAGCGGGAATCTACCGCGAAGCCTGTTCCCGAGAAGGTTTTCGAGGATATGAGAACGTGCGGAGCTGGGGTCATCCACTTCATGAGCGAGGGTGAGCTTCTCGACCCGACGGGTGATAAGGTGAATCGAATTAATGAGAATGTACTCATTGAGATAGGCGCTGCGATGGCTCTCTACAGGAAGAACGTGGTCCTCCTAGTCGAGCAAGGACTGAACTTGCCATCGAACCTTCAGGGCTTGTATAAATGCGAGTACACCGGCGACAAGCTGGACTACGAAGCGACTATGAAGCTCCTCAAGACGTTCAATGAGTTCGAGCTTGGCTAGATTCCGACTCTCAGGAGGAAGAATACGACGAGGGGGTGAGATTGATGGCACAGAAATCCAGAAAGACGAGCGCTAAGGCTGCGAGCGCTGCCTCTAAGGTCTTGCGGTCGAAGAGCACTGGCAAAACTAGCAAGACTGCGGCAGCTAGCGCGCTATCCCAGCGGGCACCTAAGAAGGGGAAGTAGGAGTGATGATCCTATCGTCGGGCAGTATTGCTCTCATACCCGTCCGGGCTCACGCCTGTTCTTCCCTGGGGTGCCGGTGATGTCGTCGCCGACGTCCTGGCGCATCCGCGCGGCGGCTTTTAGCAGGCGCTTCACGACGTCGGGATGCTTCGCCAGGACATCGGTCGTCTCGCTGATGTCGGCCTGGAGATCGTACAGGGACAGCGGAATCTCGGTATTTGTCTGCCTCTCGTGGTGCGGCAGGACGAGCTTCCAACGGCCTGAGCGAACCGCCTGAAGCTCTTTATTCCAGTAGTAGAAGAACTCATCATGGGGCGACTTCGCCCCTGGCTTGCCTGTCATGAGCGGACGGATGTCCTTGCCATCAATGATTCGGTCGGTCGGGACCTTCGCCCCCGCGAAACCGGCAAGCGTCGGGAGGAGGTCCATGACGCTAGCCACCTCGGAGCATGTGGAGCCGGCGGGAATATGTCCCGGCCAGCGCATGATGGTCGGCTCGCGCATTCCGCCCTCCCAGGTCGTGCCCTTGCCCGCTCGCAGCGGGAGTGCACACCCGCCAAACTCCGGGCCCTTCTGCAGCCACGGCCCATTGTCGGAGGTAAAAACCACCAGCGTATTGTCGTCCAATCCCAGCTTCTTGAGGTTGTCCAGTATCCGCCCGGTGCTCCAGTCTATGCACTCCACGACATCGCCGTAGATCCCTCGCGCAGACTTGTGGCTGAACCGTGGGGACGCATTCAGCGGAACGTGCGGGTAGGTATGCGGAAGGTAGAGGAAGAACGGCTCGTCCTTGTGATCGTTAATGAACCGGACCGCCTCGTCCGTATATCTTTCGGTGAGGGTGTCCAGATTGGCTGGCTGCTCGATTATCTCCTCATTGCGGATGAGCGGCACTTTCTCATTCCCATAGTGCATATCGTTGCTGAAGGGGAGGCCGAAGTAATGATCGAAGCCGTGATTGCGTGGCAGGAACGGCTTCTGCCAGCCGAGATGCCACTTACCGATGCAGCACGTGGCATAGCCGCGAGATTTCATCAACTGGGCGATAGTGATCTCATTGGAGCTGATGCCGATGGTATGCTTGTAGTTGATCACCGACGGCAGGCCGACTCGCGGTGGATAGCAGCCGGTCATGAGGGCGGCCCTCGCGGGGGTGCAGACCGGGGCGGCATAGAAGTCCGTGAACCGCATCCCCTGGGCGGCCATGCGATCCAGCCGGGGGGTCTTGATCAGTGGGGAGCCGAAACACCCCACGTCCTGATAGCCGAGGTCATCGGCCAGGATGACGATGAAATTCGGGGGCCGCTGGGATTCCGCGAATGCGCTCAGGCCCGAAAGGCCGAGGCAAGCCGCGCCTGCGAGGGCGCCTCTCATGAAGTCTCTGCGTGACATCGGTCTACTGTCTGCCATGGGTCACCTCTTTCTCTTACTCTTTACTCGCATTCTCACTCAGAATCCTTCTCGGCCGGTGCACGGGTCTTTCCACCCGGATAGGAGATGGTCCAGCGGCCCGCGCCTGTGACATCTTCAAACCGAACGATCGCCCCATTGCCCGAGCAGCCGTAGACGTAGACCTCATCATTCCGGCCGATAGAGATTCCCTGGATGTAGCCGGTGATACACAGCTTCTGGAAACCCTCCTTTGCCGAGTGAGTGGCGATGAGGCTATCGGTCTCGGTGTCAATCACGCTGATGGCGTCATCCTGGTCGTTCGAGGCGATGACATGGCGCTCGTCATTCGTCATCGTAAGGCCGCAAGTCCCACTGCCGGTCTGGATCATCTTGTATACCGTGCGATTCTCCAGGAGCACGACCGCCACCCAGCTTTGAGGATGATAGCAGGCGACATAGGCCTTGGTCTTATCGCGGCTAACCACCAGGTCGTCACCCATCATCAGAGCCGGCTGGGAATCCAAAACGGTCTCCACGGCATAGTCATTTTGCAGGTCGATGGTGAAGAGCTTGCCATGCTGCCACCCGGCGCAGAGATAGTACTTCCCATCGCCGATGAAGTGCCCCTTGCCGCCGAGGGTGTCGCGGCACGTATTCGTGCCCAGGACATCCAGCCGCTTGTGAACGTGAATCCGGCTCATGTTCTGAATGCCCTTGAGTACCTGGATGCCGCCAAAGGCATCGTGAAGCAGCATGGTGTCGCCATCGGGCATGACGTTCGTCGCGTAGACGTGCCCCGTCTCCACGACCTTCGCCACCTCGAGCGACTCCTGGCTGATGCACCAAAGGCCGTCCGCACAGGCCATGTAGAGGAAGCGACTATCCAGCGAGGTAGCATGGCAGTCCGGCTCGGTCCCGACCGGAATCTCTTTCACGAAGTCGAGCGTGCGGATATCATAGACGCAGACGGAGTTCGTGCCATGGGCGAACTCATAACGATCCGGGACACCGGCGCATCTATTCGGGCGAAGAGGCTCGAAGTGCACGTCTTATCCCTTAGAATCCTGGGAGAACATCTTTCGAAGCTCCCAACGTTGGTAGTATTTCTGCGTGACGAAGAGGGCTATGGTAGACAATACAGTAATAACGATGCCTCTGAATAGCGGACCAATACTTGCATAGCCGGGTTGGCCGAGCCAGACGAAAACTCCGGTCAAGGACAGGTAAAGGATCCCGACGCTTAGCAGTACGTACCACATGCCCCGGACAAACCTGCGAGCCTTGCCCTTTGATACCAGCCACACGGTGAGTAAGGCCACGGGAATCAGCAATAGGTATGCGATTTGCATTGTCAGTAGAAGCGCATTGGCACCATAGAGCTTCCATCTTGGAGGACCGTTTGGCGAGATATCAGACGATTGGACGAGAGCCAGGGGGCCTATGTACACCGTGCCCTTGCCTGGGAGGACCAGACTGATCTCAAGCTTGCTGGGCGGCCTTTCCGGGGCGTTGAAGGGCAGCGAGAAGTTACGCCATCCGGACGATCCTTCAAGTGGCGCCAGGACACCCGTCCCCAGTGTCCTGGTAAAGAACCGGCGGCCATCCGGGAAGACGCTCCACATCTCGATATATCCCTTGCTCTCCACGTTCTCATAGCGCACCTGACCTGTGACGGCGTATGTCGCTTGAGTGATGCCCGGATTCTCAATAGTGATCACGCGAGCCGCAAGGGGCTTCGCCTCAGTATTCGTCATCTTTACTTGAGCAAAAGATGTATCGCCGCCAGCCGGAATCACTTCGCCGGTCTCGGGCTTGATTTTGTCCCATGAAACCTCTTGTCCACTGGCGATCGAAGCAAATGCTAACAAACTAAGAACCACTGTGATGAGCCTCATACTTATCCTCCTTTTTGTGTGCAACGAGTAACTGCTTCAGCGTATCCATGTCTATTCGCCGTTCGGCATACATGGCGCGCAGGAGCCGCTCGAAGTCGCTACTGATCTCCTGGCTATCCCAGACCTTGATCTTCTCGATCAGGCGGTCCAGGCGCAGGCGGACCGTGGGATAGGAGATCCCGTAAGACGCCGCCAGTTCCTTCAGCGATCCGGATAGCAGCACGAATCGCTTGAGGAATGCGAGATCCTCATCGCTGAGATTGTCAGTCCATCTACGTTTGTCCGGTGTCTCTGCCATCGCATCTCCCTTACATAAAAGCAAATCCACATTCAATATACCATAAAACAAAATGAAAGTCCATATTATTGTTATTAAAGTTTCAAGGATTTTGTTGGCGGGCCGTCGTAGGTAAAATTAGCGATTGTTTGGGAGGGCGAACGATGGTTACCAGGCGTGAGTTCATGCGTGATACCGCAATGGTTGCTGCCGGCATGGCGATCGGCATGGGCAGGGCAGACTGTGAGAGTGGACAGAAGAAACCCCTCAACCACAATGAGGATATGGAATACCGCCGGCTTGGCAAGACCGGCCTCATGATCTCGGCGATCGCCATCGGAGGTCATTGGAAACGCCTGATCGCCGGTTCGGGATGGGAGCGAGAGAGCTCGGGAATCGAGGAGTTGGACAAGAACCGACTTGAGGTCATCAGCCGGTGCATAGACGTCGGCATCAACTGCATTGACGCATGCTCGGGCGGCGAGGTCCTCACCTACGCGAAGGCACTCAAAGGCCGGCGAGACAAGATGTACCTGAGTTACTCGTGGTACGAGCGTGAGTCGAGATTCGCGGACTGGCGCTCTGCCGACAAGCTGCTGGAGGGCTTCGATCAGGGCCTGAAGGAGTCGGGCCTGGAGTATGTGGATATCTGGCGCATCAGCGCGATGATGGGCGGTGAGAATACCGATGCCGATGTGGAAGCCATCATCCAGGCATTCGACAAAGCCCATTCTCAGGGCAAGGCTCGTTTCCTTGGGATATCCTCGCACAGCCGGGAGTGGCTGAAGCATGTGATCGTAAAGTATCCACAGTTCAGTGTGATCCTCACTCCCTATACCGCCGCCAGCAAGGAGAAGCCGACGGACAGCCTCTTCGATGCTGTTAGAAAGCTGAATATCGGCGTCCTTGGCATCAAGCCGTTCTCCAGCGGATCGCTCTTCAAGGACGGCGCGGGCGCGGGAGGCGCAAGCACTCCCGGCGACGACGAGCTTGCCCGATTGGCCCTGCGCTACATCCTATGCAATGACGCGATCACAGCGCCAATTCCCGGATTGATCAGTATCCATCAGGTGGACAATGCCGTTCGCGCCATCAAAGAGCGCCGGGAGCTGGACATGAAGGAAACCGCTCATCTGGATTCGGCGGCGAATGACATGATGGCCGCACTGCCGCAGGAATATCAATGGCTGAGGGAATGGGAGTGGGTATGAG
>DASRZD010000726.1:0-2422 GCA_035686805.1 Armatimonadota bacterium | reverse complement strand
AAGGGAGGAAGGCATTTGGTGTGCGGTGAAACTCGGAGTATCATGGAGATACAGGAAGTAGAGAATTGGCCGGATGAACTGCGGGAGCAGGCGAGGGCTCTTTACGAGTGCTCGTTCCCGACTGAGGAACTCAGGGATTTCGATGGGCTGTTCGAGCGCAACCCCAGTATACTGGTCGCTCGGAAGGGCGATGTCCTCCTCGGATTCAGCATATTCCGCGTGCTGGAGGAGGCTTCGCTCGGGTATCTGTGGTACTTGTGCGTGGATCAGTCGGCGCGCGGCGGGGGGATCGGCAGACAACTTTATAAGAGAACGCTCGATTTGCTGAAGAACGGTAATCACCTGAAGGGACTGATCTTCGAAGTCGAGCGGCTCGATTCGGAGTCACATCCGGTGTACGGCAATCCTATCCGGCGGGTGAAGTTTTACGAGCGTCTGGGAGCACGGCTGGTCCTGGGCTATGACTACCGGCAGCCGCCGATCCCGCCTTATGGCGAAGTCCCTCTCCAACTCATGTACCATCCGATCGGCGGCGCGCCCTCTGAAGCCGAACTAGCCCGAATAGTCGAGGACTTCCTTCGCTGGGGGCAGGGAGTAGAGAAGGAGGTTCGGTCCCGGGGCCTCAGGCTCGGCTGCTATACCGATACAGCCGGTATGTCCGCCTCTCCGCAAGGGTAACATCTATCCCCTCCTCCGGGCGCTCACACGTGAATGCCGGTGAGTCATCGCTTACGCTCTCGAACCGCGTCGGCTGGGTGAGGAACTTGGGGTGGAAGCGATATGACGGCTCGGGGTTATCCTCCCGGTAGACGATGAGGTAGCCGGAGTTCGTCTTAGGGTCATGTGACTGGAAGCCGGTCCAAGCCATGCCGTCCGGTATCTCGCCGAGCGGGAAGATGTGCCCCGCATAAATCGCCGACCGATGCTCCTTGTACTTCGCGATCAACGGCTTCAGCGCCTTCTTCGATTCCTCCGAGATCGCCGCGAGCGACTCCCAGAACAATGGGTTGGCAAACATGACGGTGGCCAGGAGATACTCGGGCGAATACCCTTCCTCGTCGTTGCTCAACTCCATATTCAGCTTCTGAGGCGGGATGTATGGCGCCATCTGCCAAAGATTCCGCAAGGTCTTCCACGGGAGATATCGGCCGTTCGCCTCCAAGGGCAGGCGCTGATAGCGGTTCTCGAGGAAGATGATCCCATAGTCCATGTAATAGTCGTAGATCGGCCGATTGGTGCGGGTGGAGTCCTGCGTGAAGGTGAGCCCGGGGCGCTCGACCGTCAGCTCGTGCATCAGCCGCCTGAGCGCCTCATAATGGTCATAGAGGTCGCCCTCCAGGGTGTCGAAGCCGTCGCACTGGAAGGTGTCCATCTTGAACCGCTCGAACCCCTCGTCCGCGAATCGCAGGAAGTAGTCCTTCATGAACCGGTAGCACTCGGGGTTACAAAGCTCGATGCCGGTAAGCATCACGCCGCCGTAGGAGGGCTGGAGGTCGCACGGGACGAGGTTGTTCGTCCTTGCGACCCAGTCGGGGTGATCCTTCAGAAGAGCGCCGTCTAATCGAGTCGGGACCATCCAGAGTTCGAGCTTGACGCCAAGCTCCTTGGCTCGCCTACATATCGGCGCAAAGCCGTTCGGGAACTTCACGGGATCCGGGTCGCCGCCCATGACGTTGGGCGTCCAGCCGGCATCAACCGCCACGCTCTCGATGCCCAGTTCGGCGGCGGCCTCGATTTCCGCGAGGATGTTCGCCTCGTTGATGTCCGTGTGGAAGTCGCCCCAGCTATTCGCCGCGATGATGTAGTCGCGCTCGGGCTGGAGCTTGTACCGTGCGGCCTGATACTCCTTCAGCGCCAGGATGCCTCCGTCGCGCCCGCCCGAGTAGACTCCGATTGTGAAGGCATACGTCCGCCGAGTCTGCCCCGCGGGGAGGTTGTGGAAACCTGAACCGATGCCCGCAATGCCGTACTCGGTCGCCTGGAAGTCATAGTAGACGGGATAGAGTTGGGAGTTCGGGACCGGGCTCTCCTTGTAGGCGAATACCCCCTCGCCCCTCGCATTCTCGATGAAGACATTGTTGCCGACAAGACTTCCTGCTCGATCGAACTCCCGGACTGTAGCCAGGTGATTAGTTACGTCTGTGAGGTCATGCAGCTCGACGGCCGACATCGTTGCGCCCTCCAGGTCGAGCGAAAGCTCCTCCACTCGGGTGTAACCCAGGTTCGAAAGGTGGAGATCCCATTCGAGCCACAATTCCAACCAGGCCCGAATCGCGGGCACTTTCGGGAAAAGCTCAAAGCATTTTGCCCACTGGGGGCCTTCGAACCGAACCTGCAGGCAGGGCTCGCTAATCGGGGTTTCGACGATCTCGGCCGTGACCGATTCCACGATGTCCAGGAACATGAGGCCGTCATGGGTTGT
>DASRZD010000725.1:0-9247 GCA_035686805.1 Armatimonadota bacterium | reverse complement strand
TCCCGAATCTCCGCCTTGGTGAAGTCCGCCTCCTGAAGCGGCGCTCGAATTCCAAGCTCCTTGGCGGCCTTACCACCCGGCCGATAGTCGCCCAGGTCATCCACATTCGCCCCGTGAGCAACCCAATCCAGGCCCTCTTCCTGGGCGATCTGCTTGAGCTTGCAGAATAACTCGATCTTGCAATGATAGCACCGGTCGGGCGCATTACGGGCAAAGGCATCGTTCCGCAGCTCATCCGTATGGATGCTCACCAGCCGGACTCCCAGCTCCTTCGCCAGCTCGATTGCCGCCTCGACCTCCGCCGAGGGGTAAGTCTCCGATGATGCGATTGCCGCCATGGCTCGATCCCCGAGGACATCATGCGCGACCTTGAGGAGGAATGTGCTGTCTACGCCTCCCGAGTAGGCAACCAGCACGCTGCCCATCTCCCGGAGTATGCTCTGCAACTGCTCGTACTTTTCCATAGTGCCTTTGAGACAAACAGGCCATGAAGACTCACCGCTCCATGGCCCGAAATGCAGGATTAGTATATGCTCCGAACGGTCAAAAGTCAAATGAGGAGGAATCTCCAGCTTGGATATCTAAAATTAGAACTGGACAGTTGGTTTCAACGTCTAGAGTTGTGGTTAGAAGTCTCGTGATTGGAGGCGATTGTAATGCCGGCTGAAGATTCCAGCATGACTAGGCTCGTCCAGCGTGAGGTCAGCCGACGCTACATAGACGCTACCCGGTTGGATGTCAAAGCAATCCACGGTGTCATATACTTACGCGGCAGCATCGCCAGAATACGCGGTCATGACGTTGATCTCAGGAAGGAGCTGGAGATCATCCACCGAGTGCTTCGCGGCAAGTCCGGCATCCGGGACGTGATCATAGACGTCACTTTCCGCTAGGTGTGATGAAGATTGTCCTCTCGTTTTGATAAAGCGCCTTCCCCGCGGGCGCCCCTTTCGGCTTCCGCACATACTTCCTTAGCGTGTAATCCACCGGCACCAATGACGAGTGTTTGGAGTCACTGTGCCTGGCCGCAAGTTCCGCCGCCGCATGCAAGACCGACCTGGGCACCGCCTCCGGCTTGCCATTCGTCCGAATGACTACATGTGCGCTCGGTGATGCCTTCACATGCACCCACCAATCACTCGGCCTGGCAACCCTTGTCAAGAGATAGTCGTTTGCCTCGCTATTCTGCCCCACGAGTATCTCCCAGCCATCCGACTGCACCCTCGAAATCCGGTGGCCCGCGAACTCGCTGACCTTCTTCTTTTCGGGCGCTTCCTGCTTGCGGGCATGGATTCCCTGCTCCTCCAGGACCTTCTGCAGTTCCTGGATCTGCCCCTCAGTCGCGATGGAATCCGCCGAACTCAACACCTTCTTCAGCAGCCTGACTTTCGCCTTTGCCTCCGAGAGTCTGTCTCGCAATGCCTCCGCCCCCGAAACCGCCTTCTGGTACTTGCGGAAGTATCTCTCTGCATTCTCGGCGGCGCTCAGCGTCGGGTCAAGTTGAACGGTGACCATCACCCCATTTGGGTCATAGTAATCGGTCAACTCCGCAGTCTCCGCTTCCTTGGGAATCGCCCCTGCCTGGGCGAGGATCAGGTCGCCGATCTGCTTGAGCCTCTCCGCGCTTTCTCTCCCCCTGATGCCGGCCTGGATTGTCTCCAGCGCCTCCTCGGCCGCCTTCAATTCCCTCTGAAGCCGGCGGATGAACTCGTCTTTCGCCTGCTCGAAGGTCCTCCGGGGGAGGGCGGTCATGTAGCACATATCCGCGACGGTCGAGATCGAGGGCCGCCCGTGCTGATTGGCCTTAGGGAACTGGACGCTCGGGAAGGCGTAGAAGCCGATGCTCTGCCCGGCATCATCGGTTATCAGCACCGGCGAGAAATCCCTCTTCCGTATCCTGGCGAAATACTGCACAAGCTCCTTGGCCAGGTCCTTATCCCGAAGCACCAACTCCCTCGCCAGGAACGGGCTCATGCCGGTGAACGTCTTCACCAGCCATGCCGCCGGAGCGTCGGCGTCCGGCGATAGCCCTTCCATCTCCTCTTTGGTCGCCGTCAGCGGGTTTAGCTTTCCTTGAGAAGGAGGCGGAACATACTCCCTGCCCGGCAGGATTTCGCGGTAGCGGCTTTTCTGTTTGGGGATCAGCTTCACCGCGCCGAGTATCCGGCCGACGCCGTTGATGAGTATGGCGTTGCTGTGCTTGCCCATGATCTCGACTGCCAGTGTGAAGCGTTCGCCGTCATAGGCAAGGAAGCTCAGGCGCAGGATGCGGTCGAAGTCTACCTGCTCGGCGGCCTCGAACCGAGCGCCTTTCAGGTACTTCCTCAAGACCATGCAGAAGTTCGGCGGAGTTTTGGGGTTCGGGCGGTTGACGGAAGTGAGATGGATTCTGGGACTCTCGGCATCTGCGGAAATGAGAAGCTGGTGGTTCATGCCGGGCTGTCGTATGGTAAGGACGACATCGAGCGGCTCGGGCTGGCGAACCTCGACCGCCTTCCCATTCGCCAGCCTCTTATTCAGTTCATCGGCCACCGCCGCCATAATCACACTGTCGAAAGTCACACCGCATTATATCACGCTTCACGCATCAACTTTTCCTCCCTGGGTGTCAATTACGATGAGCGGGTGCATTCGCGTAAGCGAAGAATTCGGAAGACGGGTATATGCCAGGGCAGTGCAGTCAGGGTACGAGAAAGCGACCCAACGACGAAGGATGGAGCAGATGCCGTACTGGCGGTCAGAACAACCTTGCTGAGCAACGAATTGAGGCGGATCGAGCATGCAGCCCGCGCCGCATAAGACATCATCTGCCCACTCTGAGGAATTCCACCCGCATTTGTTGACCTTCTTGCCTCCTACCTGATATACTTAGCACGAAAGGCGTGTCTTTATGGCGAGGTCGCGTCCGAAGCCAGAACCCAATTCCGATTCCCTTACCCAGGACATACTGGGGATTGCCATTTTTTCTCTCGGGGCTGTGTCCCTCGTGGGTGTGCTCATTCCACACTCAGGGATGTTCGGCGATTCCATCGGACAGACGCTGAAGGCCATCGCGGGCATCGGCGCATATCTATTGCCGGTCCTTCTTATGTTCACCGGCGGCGTCCTCCTCCTGGGGACTCAGCCTTCGGCAAATCGAAACAAAGCGATCGGCTTCCTGCTGCTGTTCATAGTTTTCGTCACTTGGTGCCAGTTTGCGCAAACACGGAGCATCACCGAACTGGTTTCTCAGACGGATATTGAGCCGGCGTCATTCCAGAGCGAGATGGAGCAGGGTGGGGGATACGTCGGCCTGGGATTCGGATATGCCTTCGAGTGGGCGTTCGGACGGATAAGCAGTCATATCATCCTTGCCGCATGCCTGGTCGTTGCATTCCTGCTTCTGACCGGGCTTCCGTTCGCTGTCGTCGCAAGCGGTCTGTTCGGGCGAGTCCGCCGTCAGCCGAAGGTTCGCGGCCTGGAAGAGAGACGAGTTCTCGACCCGAAGCCTGAGAAGGTGAGGGGACTTCCTGAGAAGGATCGACCGGAGATCCTTTCGATCTTCAAGAAGCGGATATCGGACGAGGAGGACAAGACCGACGTCGTCGTCACCGGCGGAGTAGTCGCCCAGGCGCCGCCTCTCGCGGGCCCTTCTCGTCCCAGGGGCGATGGGCAGTTTGCCCTCCCGCCGATCACTTTGCTGAAGGAGCCACCTCCGCCGCCGAAGAGGGTTCAGGCGGAGCTCAATTACAAGATTGACATAATCGAGCGCACGCTCGAAGAGTTTAAGATCGAGGCCGATGTGGTGGAAGTCGCCCACGGCCCGACTGTCACCCGGTATGAGATTCAACTCGCGCCGGGCATAAAAGTGAATAAGATCGTCAGCCTGGCGGACAACCTGGCGATGGCCCTCGCGGCGATTGACGTTCGCGTGGAGGCCCCGATTCCGGGTAAGTCCGCGATCGGCGTGGAAGTCCCAAACAGCAATCCCGCCATCGTCTCGCTTAGAGAGGTCGTGGACACCGAGCAGTTCTGGAACGCGGCCTCGAAGCTGACGTTCGCTCTCGGCAAGGACGTTGCCGGTCAGCCGATGTACGCCGATTTGACGAAGATGCCGCACATGCTCGTGTCAGGCGCGACGAACGCCGGCAAGAGCGTCTGTCTCAATGCGCTGATTGCGAGCCTGCTGTTCCGGGCGACTCCCAGGGAGATCAAGTTCATCCTGGTTGATCCTAAGCGAGTCGAGCTGAGCCTGTTCGACGGGATACCGCACCTCTGCACGCCGGTGGTTCGGGATATTCGCCAGGCGACCGGCATATTCCGTGCGGCCCTGAAAGAGATGGAGCGCCGGTACGACCTGTTCGTCAGGTTGGGAACGCGGAACTTCGATGGGTACAATGAGAAGGTCAAGCCCGAGGAGCGGCTGCCTTATCTCGTGATAATCGTTGACGAGCTTGCCGATCTGATGATGCAGGCCGGCCCCGAGATGGAGTTTTCGATCTGCCGGCTGGCGCAGTTGGCGCGTGCGACCGGCATTCATTTGATTATTGCGACACAGCGCCCGTCGGTGGATGTGATCACGGGAACGATCAAGGCGAACATCTCATCGAGGATCGCCTTTGCGATGAACTCGCAGGTTGACAGCCGGACGATCCTGGACATGGGTGGCGCGGAGAGGCTCATCGGGCGGGGCGACATGCTCTTCAAGCCCATTGACGCCGCCAAGCCGACCCGAATCCAGGGATGCCTGATTTCGGAGAGGGAGATCGAGGCACTGGTCAAACACTTGAAGGAGCAGGAATCGCCCGATTATACGATGGAGCCAGTCCATGTAGGGGAACAGATCGGCGGGTCGGAAGACGGCATGGCTGACGAGATGTACGAGCCGGCGGTTAGGCTGGTTGTGACGAATGGATATGCGTCAACATCTATGCTTCAGCGCCGATTCAAGATCGGCTATACCCGGGCCGCGAGGCTGGTGGATGCGATGGAGCAGCAGGGGATAGTCGGCCCGCTGGATGGGGCCAAGCCTCGCGAGGTGCTGGTCACCGGCGAGGACGTGGAGCGGATGCTCGGCCGCCCCATGTTCGGCGAGGATGCGCCCGAGGAAGTGAAACTGGAAGAATGACCGGTCCGACGTGTCCGACTGGTCTGACTTGTCCGACTGCATGCATTACGAATCATGTCAAAAGTTTGTTTAATATCCCTCGGCTGCCCGAAGAATGTCGTTGATGCCGAGGAGATTCTGGGGGAAGTCGTCAAGGCCGGGCACGAGGTAGAAGCCGATCCCTCCGCGGCGGAGGTGCTGATAGTCAACACCTGCGGCTTCATCCGGAGTGCCAAGGAAGAATCCATAGATGCTGTGCTGGACGCCGTTCGATATAAGACGAACGGCGCTTGCCGTTCTGTCATAGTTACCGGCTGCCTTGCACAGCGATATGCCGAGCGGCTTGCAGGCGAACTCCCGGAAGCGGACGCCTTCCTGGGGTTGAGGGAGTCACGGGGCATTGCTGAGACCATCACTCGGACGCTCGAAGGCAGCCGAGTAATCGCCATCGGCAAACCGGATTCATGGTGGACGAGGGCGGGAGATCGAGTTCTTTCGACCGCCCCCTGGACGTCCTATCTCCGAATCGCGGATGGGTGCGATAACCGGTGTACTTACTGCGCGATCCCCGGCATTCGAGGGGGTTTCCGCAGCCGAAGTGAGGAGGACATACTCAGCGAGGCCGAGGCGCTCGCAGACTCGGGTGTCAGGGAGCTGAACCTGGTTGCCCAGGACATCACCCGATTCGGGATGGATACGTCCGGCCGGCAGAGACTTCCGTGGCTGCTGGATAAGCTGTCGGCCATCGAGGGAGTTCGCTGGATCCGGCTGCTCTATTGCTATCCGACAAGGGTCAGCGGCAAGTTGATCGAAACAATCGCAGGGAACGAGAAGGTCTGCAACTACGTTGACATTCCCTTGCAGCATTGCTCCGATCGCATCCTGCGGATGATGGGCAGGCAGGGAAGCAAGCGCGAGTACCTGGATCTTTTCGCTCGGATCGCTGAAAGGATTCCCGACACGGCGCTCAGGACTACGTTCATCGCAGGATTTCCCGGCGAGACTGAGGAAGAGTCCGAGGAACTGGTGGACTTCGTCCGTCAGGTGAGGTTTGACCGGGTGGGCGTATTCCCTTACTCGATGGAGGACGACACCCCGGCGGCCAAGCTTCCCGGCAAAGTGGGAAAGAGCGTTTTGGAGAGGCGCTGTCGCCGTCTGATGGAGGTCCAGCAGGAGATTTCGCTGGAGAAGAACAAGAGACTCATCGGCACTAAGATGGAGGTCTTGATCGAGCGTGTTGAGGGCGATTCGGCTGTCGGCCGATCATACCGCGATGCCCCGGAGATAGACGGGGTTGTTCACATTGAAAGCGCAAACAAGCTCAAACCGGGCGATTTTGCCTCGGTCACAATAACGGATGCTTCGGAGTATGACTTATCAGGCGTTCATTCCGCATTGCTAACTCCGAACTCCGCACTTTCATAATCGGAGGATTGAATGGCTAAGACCGCAATCGAAGATACCGTCGTCGAGCAGGGGGCGATGCGCTATCTGGAGGACCAGGCGTATGCCGCTCTGCTCGGATATAAAGAGCCTGTTCGCTCAGCCGAGATCATAGGCGTGATCGGCAAAGAGGATTACAGCGCCAAGCTGGTGCGGCATATCCTCTCGGCCAGCCCGAGGTTCACCCAGATTGACCGCCGCTGGGACCTGGAAGTCCGCTATGAGGACAAAGCCAAGCCCATGGAGCGCGTGCTTCGGGAGATCTTTACCCAGTTTGGCAGCCCGATGACCGTCCAGCAGGTGGCGAACGAGCTCGCCAGCATCTACGAGCGCCCGACCGATTACTACGAGACGATCATCATCCCGCGCATGCTCGTAGACGAAAGCAAGTTCTTCCACACATCGGAGGGGCTGTATGGGCTTCGCGTTTGGCTGCTCGACGTGGAATCCGACAGGGAAGACGATATCATTTTCGATAATGATCTGGACGAGGAAGAGATCAGTTCCCTTGAAAGCTCAGCCGCCAAAGTTGACTGGACCGCCGAAGATCTTGGCGCGTCAGTCAACAAATTCCTCGATTCCGTGAAGCGCCCGGTAAGCAGCAAGCTGGTCGGCTTCTTCCAGTGGCGGGCAGTTGGCGATGCGTTTGATCCGGTTGCGTCATTCGAGGAGTTCTCCAAGACCACCAGGCTCGTATGGCTCTCGGACGGCAAGTGGGCGAACAAGCACATGGTCGAGGCGTACAACAAGGTCCTGACCACGCTCGCGGATCATCTGGCCGAAGAGGTCATCGAGGAAGCTCCCCAGGCGGTCGTGGAGAAGGCGGAGGTTGCGGAGGAAGTCGCTCCCACGCTGAGCCTCAATATCTCGGAGCGTGACCTCGATGAAGTCGTGCAAATAGTTTCGGCAAAGGGCGAGGCCAAGCTGCCTCTGATCCTGGAGACAATCTTCGAGCTGTCCCCCAGGGATGCGATCTATCCCGTCGCCGCCGAGGGACTTTCCGATGCCATGAGAGCGGATTCGCGGTTTACATGGGTCGGCGCCGAGCGATGGCGTATGGCGAACCTGATTCCTCCGCATGTGACTCAGATACCCGCCGAGCTGGCGATCCCGAAGCTCATGTTCGAAACCCCTGAGGGCGAGAAGTTGGATAATGAGCTCGAGGATGTGGGCCTGGAGGGCATCCTCGCTAAGGAGCTTCATAATCCGCTCGTGCAGGATGTGGGCGATCAGGATCCGATCACCGAGCAGGACGAGCTTCCGGCGGTCGAGTCGGTTCGATGCGTGCTTACCCAGCATCACAAGAAGCTGGGCACGTTCCCGCTCTGCCAGATTCCGAAAACCTTCTTCCCCATCGGGCCGCACCTGGTCGAGGTCACCCTCAAGGAGGGCGGCAAGTCGCGCGAGATCTGGGTCAATCGGGACACAGGGCTGATCTACGATATGGGCAAGTTCTATTCCGAGGACATGCCTGAGTCGGGTACGATCTTCGAGATCCTGAAGACCGAGAAGTCGGATGAGTTCCAGTACGTCTATGAAGGCAAGACCGAGCCGCTGGTCGCGGTTCCCTCCGGCCGGGTCGAGGAGCTTACGGAGATGAGGAAGGAGGCGAAGAACCTAACCACCTTCGAGCTGATGAGCCGCCTGATGCCCTATCACCGAAAGGGCGTCCAGTTTGTCACCCTCTTCACCGAGGTCAATCTGGTTCGTCGGACGACCCGCCGGCTGGTGGCGTCGGTCCTGAGCGCATACTATGCCTTCTACCAGCGCCCGAAGTCGGCTCTCTGGTTCTTCGACGAGAAGAAAGTTGACCAGGGCTTCAAGAAGGCTAAGCGCAAGTACATCCGAAAAGAGCAATAACAGCATGGGGTAATGGAGTGATGGAGTGATGGAAACACCCAGTACTCCATCACTCCATCACTCCATTACTCCGCGAGGGATCTATTGGGCAACATCCGTGTTAGGTTTGCTCCGAGCCCCACGGGCTCGCCGCATATAGGCAACATCCGCACCGCCATCTATGACTGGCTGCTGGCCAGGCACGTCGGCGGAACGTTCATCCTGCGCATCGAGGATACCGACCGCAACAGGTACGTCCCCGGCTCGCTCGAGGAGATCCTGGAGAGCTTGCGATGGCTCGGCCTCAAGTGGGATGAAGGGCCGGAGGTCGGCGGCCAGTATGGGCCGTATCTCCAGTCCGAGCGTCTCGATCTCTATGCGAAGTATGCTCAGCAACTCCTCGACGAGGGCAAGGCATACCGGTGCTTCTGCACATCCGAGCGCCTGGCCGAGCTTCGCAAGGAGCAGGAGGCCCGCAAGCAGGCTACCGGCTATGATCGCCTTTGCCTCAGCCTCACGCCCAACGAAATCGAGCAGAGGGAGGGCCTGCCCTACGTCCTCCGATTCAAGGCGCCGGAAACCGGTCAGACCCGATTCGAGGACATCGTCCGAGGAGAGATCGCCTTCGAGAACAACCTTCTCGATGATTTCGTTATCATCAAGTCCGACGGCTACCCCACCTACCAGTTCGCCAACGTGGTGGATGACCATTTGATGGAGATCACCCATGTCATTCGTGGCGACGAGTGGATATCCAGCACTCCGAAGCACCTCCTGGAGTACGAGGCATTCGGCTGGCAACCGCCGAAGTTCGCGCATGCGTCTTCGATTCTCGGCTCCGATCGCTCCCGCCTTGCGAAGCGGCATGGCTCGGTGGCG
>DASRZD010000724.1:0-8480 GCA_035686805.1 Armatimonadota bacterium | reverse complement strand
AAGATGCTGAAGGACGCCAAGTACCAGGGCGCTGTCTCCATCGAGTTCGAAGGGCCTGAGGATCAGATCGTGGGGGTCAAAAAGACCCGTGACCTGGTGCTGAAGTATTGGAAAATGTAGCTATTCTCGGTGGCCCAGTTCCCTATCCTCGGCCATGAGGCCTTTCTTCGCCATAGCGAGGGTTAGGAGCGAGTCAATGCCGTGGTAGAGGAACATCAAGATCAGGCTGCCGGTCACTCCGCCGATCATTTCCTGCGGTGTTTTGGAGACAAATATAGCGGTCAGCAGCAGAGTGATTACCATGGCCGCACCCATCATTTGCATGATGGCAAACCAGGATTGCCCGAGGTAGAGGTCCCCGAGACCCGGCAGAATCAACGAGCGCAGGGCGGCGATCTTCGGGCTCTTGAAGTAGACCCTGCACCTTGGGCAGGCGTCTACAATTTGCCCAATCGGCGTGTAGCAGGTGGGACACAGGTAGTTGCGCTGTTCCTCATTGCGCTCTACAGGACTTTGAACATGCCACGTAAGGGCCTCCGTCCGATAATCGCACAACCGTTTGCCGTTGCGCTTGCCCATGCTCGCAATCGCGATGTTGGCCTTCTTCCATGTAATAGTGAACAAGTATAAGGTTCCGCCGGGCGTCAGCTTTGTGATTGCCTTATAAGGAACCTCGTTCGCGAACTGGCAAGGACGCCCGCTCCGATCGCAATGGATGAGGAGGAACCGCCTGTCAGTTGCCACTACGAGGGTCTGATTCCGGTATATGGAGGTCCAGCCAGCGAAGTATTGTTCCAGGAAGTTGTTGACCATGCCCTGTGCCAGATAGAGGATCTTCTCTTCCTGCTCGACTGCGCTCCTTAATACGGGTGCGGCCCTCTTGAGAAGTGACAATCGCTTCCTGTTGGCTTTGGCACTGCCACGACCCTTGTGTTCCGGAAACATCTTGTCGAAATCAATCACCAGGCCGTGGGGTAAACCCTGTCTAAGAGTCTCGGATTCGGCAATGCGCATGGATGTGCTCATTCTGACTCAGCCCTCTCTGGAAGATTGTAAACCCGGCCCTATTATTATCGGTTTGCGCTGATAATGCAATACACCGGTAGATTTGCCAGGATTGTGCAAGGACGATATACTGGGTCTGGAGGTATGCTATGGTTTGGCTGTTGGTGTTGTTGGTTGCATTTGCCCTGGGTACCGCGGTGTTCGGAGACGACGGTTCGCTCGTTGCCGAGTCGCCCGAGTTCTGGAAGCTCGTGCCGAAGGATGCCGTGATCGAGAAGATCGCGGGCGATTTCCAGTTCCTGGAAGGGCCGGTATGGCATAAGGACGGCTTCCTCCTGTTCAGCGACACCCACAAGGAGGCGATCTTCAAGTGGGAAGACGGGAAGGGGGTCAGCGTCTACCGCAAGGTTCCCGGCAATTCGAACGGATTGACTTTCGATAAGCAGGGTCGTCTGATCGCCGTCAATTACGGCATGCATCGGTTGATTCGCGAGTGGCCGGATGGCAAAGTAGCACCCGTGGTTTCGGAGTACCAGGGCAAGCGGCTCAATACGACCAACGATGTTGTGGTGAAGTCCGACGGCAGCGTCTACTTCACCGACCCGACCTACAGCGTGAAGCCGGAAGACCGTCAGCTCGACTTCCAGGGCGTGTATCGGCTTTCGCCTTATGGGAAACTGGCATTGCTGGTGGATGACTTCGACCAGCCGAACGGTCTAGCATTCTCACCAGATGAGAAAATCCTGTATATCGCCGATTCGTCTCGCCGACTACATATCCGAGCCTTCGACGTGAAGCCGAATGGGACGCTTGCGAATGGGCGCACATTCATCGAGATGAGGACCGGCGAGCCCGGCGGTCCAGACGGCTTGAAGGTGGATACAGAGGGCAATATCTGGACGACCGGACAGGGCGGCGTATGGGTGATTGACAAGACCGGGAAGCACCTGGGAACGATCAAGCCGCCGGAGATCCCCGCGAATTGCGCCTGGGGGGACTCCCACGGCAAGACATTATACATGACCGCCCGCACTAGTCTTTATCGCATCAAGACAAATGCCGTCGGCATCCGTCCGTGGATGCGTTAGAAGCTCTCGCCGACTGCGAAGTGAAGGCGATTGGCCTCGCCATGGGCGTACTCGAATCGGATCACCCCGATATCGGTGACCCACCAAATCCCGATGCCTGCTCCCGCCCTCGGTGAGAAAGTTTTATGCTGGGTAAAGGCAGTTGTCACCGGGGCTGTGAAGAGGAAACCGCTGTTCCAGGCATCACCCACGTCAACAAACGCCAGTCCGACGATACTGCGGCTGAGGGGCATGCGAAGCTCGGTATTGAGCGTGGCAAAGTTCCGCCCCCAGAAGCGCGATTCACGATAGCCTCTCAGATCGGTCACGCCCCCGACGAAATACTGCTCGAAGAATGGGAGCTTGGCGGTTGACGTGCCCGCGCTCAGTCGGATTGCCAGGGTCCGCGTGGGCCTGGGATTCTCGGACTCGAGTTCGGCAGGCGTGATGGTTCTGAGCGGGATGTACCATCGGCGGTCGAAATGCCCCTTGGCGATGCCGGACGCGCTGCCGATATCCGGGCTGGAGTAGCCAGCCTCCAGAGCGCCGGCCGCATAATTCCCCGACGCCGGGAGAACCAGGTAAAGCCTTCGATCCTGCACCAGCCGCGCACTGGAGACGTATACTTTTCCGCTGGAGAAGTCGGTCGTCAGCACTGAGACAGGCAGGTTTTCGATTGTCGTGTTCTCATATCGAAGGCCGTAAGACAAGGTCTTGGCAGTACCGGCAGGCTGGGTGAGGATCGCCCGGGCACCGGTTCGGCGCTCGAAGTAACGCGACTCACCTGCGGCCAGTGCCTCGCTGAAGCGGAAGTTCACGTCGCTGAAGGCCTGTATGGCGAGAGTCGTGTCCGGCCCTCCCACGAGCGGATTGAGATAAGTCACCTGTCCCCCGATCTTCCCGCCGATGGTGCCCGTGTTGACGGCCGCAGTCAATTGCTGCGCCCTGCCGAAGAGGTTGAGATGCGTATAGGTCACTTGCCCGACAAGCCTACCCTCTGGCGAATAGCTGCCCCCGAGATCAACGCGCTGTGCCTTGGCCTCCTTGACCTGGATGACTACGATTGCCTGCCCAGGCTGCGGCCCTTCCTGAAGAAAGCCCTGGATCTCCGAAAAGATGCCCAGGTCATTTAGTCGGGACACAGATCGCTGGATGGACCGCTCGTTGTATAAGTCTCCAGGCTTAACTTGAACAAACCTAAGCACTGTGTCTTCTCGGGTGTGCACCAGCCCGGTAACTCGAACCTCGGCCACCCGCAGCTCGCGAATATGGAAGATAAGCGTTCGCGGAGGCTGTGTGCCCAGAATCTCGTAGTAGACGAAATCTGCGACATAACCGCGCTCGGCATAGGCATCTTCGATCTTCTTGATAGCGTCACCCAGGGCATTCACCGTGAGAGGCTCGCCCGGTTTGACGCCGATAACGGCATTGAGATCGTCGCTGGTCAACGCAGTATTGCCCACGAACTGGATTGATTGGACCGGCGCAACCTCTGTGGGCGACGGCGCTTCCTCTGCGAGCGTACTGATTCCCGCTGAGCTGATCAGCAGGAAGATGGCTATCATGCGGAGCATAAACATGTTTTCTCCTTTGCACCCCCGCCATAAACCTGGGAGGATATTTGAGTTTCCCTACACTAATAGGTCAATGGCACACTAAGGAGATTAGCCATGCCGGACATAAAAACCTTGCTGCTTACCGGCGGGGAGATCCATGATTGGAAGGCCTGCGGTTATGAGATCGAGCACATCCTGAGGGTATGCGGGGATTTCGACGTCACGCGAGTTGAGGATGATTTGAAGATCTTGGAGTCCCGGGATTTGGACTCGTTCGACCTGATCGTCCTCTATTGGACCAGGGGCGTGCTTACCGACGGGCAGAAGAACGGCCTGCTGAAGTGGATAGCGGGCGGCAAGGGGTTTGCGGGCATTCATTCGGCGGCGGCATCTTTCCGCGAGTGCCCGGAGTTCCGATGCATGCTCGGGGGGTTCTTCGTCACTCATCCGAAGCCCAGGCGATATCAGGTCAGCGTCGTTGACCCCGAGCATCCGATCACCAGGGATATGCTCGAGTTCTTCGTCACGGACGAGATGTACATCACGGACTACGATCCCCGCGTGAGCGTCCTTGCATCCTCCCTCTGGAAGGGAGAGAAAGTGCCCGTTGTGTGGACGAAGTCATGGGGCGATGGCCGAGTATACTACCTGGCCCTCGGGCATGATGTCGAAGCTTGCAGGGATGAGAACTTCGAGACCCTCCTGGTCTGCGGCTCGCTATGGGCAGCGGGCTAAGGCAAAGGTTATGGGTGTTGGGTTCTGGGTGTTAGGGCACCCCATAACCTAGAACCCACAACCGACAACCTATGACCTAGTACCTCACATACGTGAAATAGGTATAGTTGATAGTCTTTTCTTCGCCGGCTTTCAGGGGGATGTCCCAGGTGATGACCGAGGTCGGGTTCACCGCCTTGATGCCTTCAGAGACCTTCTCGGTTTTGCCGTCGTCGCTTGCCGTTACTACTTCCCCGGTTACCCTCTTCTTGACCGTCACTGTGACTGCCCGTGATTTGAAGTTCTTTAGAACCAGCTCGCCGTCGGACGTGACCTTCGCGAATGTGCCCCATGAGGTCTTGAGCGAGTCGTTCTCCCGCGATTTCTCAGTCTCCGAGTGCTTGCCTCTGATGTCGGTCGCCACGGTGATCTTGAGATCGCCTTTCGCGCCCTTGGAGGTATAGTTCAGCGTATCCTGCGACAGCGGCTGGCCGTTGGATGTCGCCATGCCCGGAGCGGTTGTCCAGGGGAACTTCGATGTGTTTGTGAGCCTCAGCTTGTGCCAGATCTGATCCTCAGGCGCAGGCTGGTCTGGCGGCCGGCGGGAGGAATCAAGGTAACCGTTCCACTGCACGCGTGAGAAATCGGGAATGGTCCATTCATAAACATGTTCGTAGGGCACTTCGGCGGTAAAGACCGTGTAGTACGCGCGCTCGCCGACATTGAGCGAGACGTCCTTGATCTGGTAGAGGAACAAGTCTTCCTCCGGAGCCGCAGGGGTCTCCGTGCCGCTCGAGTAACCGAATCCACCATAGCCTCCTGGCGCGCGAGCCTCCATGAGATCGCCGGCATAGAAATTGGACATTGACTGGGCGGCGACTCCAGCGTACGTGGTCTGCGGGCGACTGAGGTTCTGAATGAAATCGGTCACCGACTGAGTGAGCGCCAGAGGCGAAACAATGTTGCTATACATGAAGTTCGGATAGCCTACGACGAAGTAGACGTCCACGCCGTCGAGATCCTCCACGTCATTTGCGAGCAAACCCTGCATCGTTATTCGAGCTTTGGTGTCAGTGAGAAGCTCTACCAGGTAAGCCGGCGCCCACGTGATGCCTTTCTGGAGATAGCCGATGGTGATGGGAGCTTTGTCTTTTGCGCCGGTTATCTTAAAGCGGAGACGTTTGGCCTTCTCCGTGATAGAGCGATTGGCTTCGGCTGCCCCCTCTATCTCCACCCATGACACACTAGCTTTGTTAATGGCCGTTGTTCCGGTCGCAGTCTGGATGAGCGCCAGTGTGGACGGGGCGGCGATAAGCTTGCCCTGGACGAGCTTGTCGCTGACTGTCAGGCGGACTCCCTTGCCTACATTCACCTCTAGCAGTTCCTGGATGCTCCCGGCAGGCACGGTCCTGGTCACGTCTTCCTGTAATGCGACCAGCCGCTCGACCGTGACTCCCGACTTCGGCGAGCCGACCCAATACGTTCCCAGGGCTGCTGACGGCAGATTGTCGGATACCGCCCATCCCTCCGTGAGCTTCACTTCACCTTCCTGGAGGAAGTAGCCCAGGCCGTTCTTGAATGCGGCTACCGTCCGTGTCTTCGACGTCACGGAAGGCTGTTCTGCAATGGCAGGAAGGGCTGCCAGGAGAAGTAGAACAGGGATGATTCTCGTGAGATATCGCATTGTGCACCTCGATGTGTGATTGGTTGCCAAACCAATTGTTCTGACGATTTTCCAGGGCTTTGGTTTCACCAATGCAGGAAGACCGGAGGATTGGACGAATGAATCCAAGGAGGTCCATATGCCTGATTACATCTACCGAACGCTTGAATCCGCGCCCAGCGTTCCATGCCCATGCGGGACGAGCACCAGAATCATCACGAGGGCCGATACTCCCGTTGCGAACGTCCACGTCACCAGCATCACCGACTCGACCAAACACTATCACAAAGAGGTGAGCGAAATCTACTACATCCTCGAAGGTGTTGGGAAGATGGAACTGGGTAAAGATACGGTGGAGTTGAGGCCTGGGGTGACGATACTGATTCCGCCGGGGTTGCCTCACCGAGCCTACGGCGACATGAAGACCCTGATCGTCGGCGTCCCGGCCTGGAAGCATGATGACGAGTTCTTCTGTGAGGAGTGATTGCCATGTCGGTTGAGGAGAGGGTGCCAGTCGTGGCTGCGTTTGCCTACAGGGACGATAAGGTAATTCTGATCAAGCGCAGTGAGAAAGTCCGCACGTATCAGGGTTCCTGGTCGGCGTTCAGCGGCTACATGGAGCGGCTGCCGCTGAATCAGGCGCGGACCGAATTGCTGGAAGAGGCAGGCCTCATAGTTGGGCATGCGCATCTCAGGGGCATTGGGATCCCTTTTCCCATTGACGACGATAATCATCGGTGGCTGGTGTTCCCGTTCTTATTCCGACTTGAGGATGGTATCGAGATCAAAACCGATTGGGAAACCGACGAATGGGGCTGGTTTGCGCCGGAGGATTTTGCCGGCTTGAAGACCGTGCCGGGACTCAGGCAGGCCCTCGATCGGGTATGGCCTCCATTCGGCGACCAGGAATTCTGGGCGGGGCTGGAGGCAGTCGCGGGCGACACCGATCATGGAGCGACCGAACTGGCGCGTCGTGGATTGGTCGCTCTCGGTGGATATGTACAAGCAAATGACCAGAAGTTGGACAGAGAACAGGTTCTCAAGGCGGTTCGGGCATTTGCCGCATGCAGGCCCTCACTGGGTGTGTTCCCCAACCTGGCGGCACGATTGCTCCTCGCCATCGAGCGGGAAGGCGGCGAGTATGACCTGGACGCGCTGATCACGGAGCTTCTCAGTGCAGTGGAGGACTCAACTGATTTGACCGTGGCTGGGGGCATTGATTGTCTGAGACAGCATCACCGGCTGTTCACCTTGAGCTACAGTGAAGCAGTGAGGGACACGATTCTGGGGTGGCATGGGGGCGAGAAGGAGGTCGTAGTCGCCGAATCCTTGCCCAAGAAAGAGGGTATCCAGCTAGCCCAATTCCTATGTGAGCATGGCGTGAATGCACGAACTATCTCCGATTCGGATATCGAGGCCGCGGTCGGCGAAGTGGATGCCGTCGTCGTCGGGTGCGATGCCCTTACGAGCACTCATCTGATGAACAAGATCGGCACTCGCCAGGCAGTGATGAAGGCCAAGGAGGCCGGAATCGCCGCGTATGCGGTTGCCCAGGCCTTCAAAGTCCTTCCTCCCGATTGGCCGGTGTTCCTCGAGCCGCAAGCTCCCGCCGATTTTGACAGGCTTGCGAAGGACGAAAAAGGCGGCCCGGTCTTCGACCTCACGCCGCTGGATGCGTTTTCTGTGGTCAATACCGAGGACGGCTGGCTTACCAATAAGATGCTGGCTGAGATCCAATCCGAGCTTGCGTCAGTGGAACTCATCCCCGCCCTTGACCCAGTTCGCCCATAGGTTGTATCCTTTTGTTTGTGTCTGCGAATCTTGAGGAGCAACTGAACAGTTTCAATGCTTCTGAGCGTCGTGCCGCTCTGGAAGAACTGGCCTCGCAAAACGCCTTCCCGCCTGCCAAGGAAGAGGTCAATCTCCACTATCACACCTTTTTCTCTTTCAACGCGAACGGCTGGTCGCCGAGCAGAGTGGCCCTGGAGGCTCGGAAGTACGGGATGGAGGTCGCCGGCATCGTGGACTTCGACGTCCTCGACGGCGTGGACGAGTTCCTCGCCGCAGGTGACTTGCTGGGGCTTAAGACGGTCGCGGGCTTGGAGACCAGGGTTTTCATCAGGGAGCTTGCGGACAAAGTCATCAGCAGTCCCAATGAGCCGGGTATCGCCTACTTCATGGCGGCGGGATGCTATCAGCGGCCGCCCGCCGGGAGTGAGGCCGATCGGATTCTCAAGTCAATGGCGAGCATGGCCCGCAAGCGCAATCTGGGGCTGATGGTGCGTGTGAATGCATATTTGGGTGAGGTCCAACTAGACTACGAAAAGGACGTCATTCCGCTGACCCCCTCGCTCCAGCAATTCGAGAACCCCGACAACCCGAGGGTTCACTACGAGCAGACGGCGGTCGAGCTTTGGCGGCAGATGGGCGGCGAGATCGCATGCTTCGTGGCGGGAGTCGGGAGCGGCGGCGCTC
>DASRZD010000723.1:0-9824 GCA_035686805.1 Armatimonadota bacterium | reverse complement strand
CTGCTGCCGGGCATCATGGAGCATATCGAGCGGGCGGGGGTCCACTCGGGTGATAGCATGGCGGTCTATCCGCCTCAGGGGCTGAGCAAGTCGGTGTGTGACCAGATCGTGGAATCGGCAATCAAGCTTTCGAATGCCCTCCACGTGAAGGGCGTCATGAATATCCAGTACGTGATCGAGAACGATACTGCCTACGTCCTGGAGGTCAATCCGCGAGCAAGCAGAACTGTTCCCTATCTATCGAAGATCACCGGCATCCCGATGATCAATGTGGCGACGAACGTCATGCTGGGTAAGAGCTTGAAGGACCAGGGCTATTCGGGAGGGCTATTCCCGGAGCAAAAGAATATCGCTGTTAAAGCTCCGGTCTTTTCCTTTGCCAAACTTGTACAGGTGGACATCGGCCTCGGGCCGGAAATGAAGTCCACCGGCGAGATAATGGCTGTGGATCAGCAGTACTCCAAGGCGCTCTACAAGGCCATGGTCGCGGCGGGGGTTGACGTTTCCACGAAGGGCTCGATGCTCACAACCATTGCCGATCAAGACAAGAATGAGGCGCTGCCGATCATCAAGGGCTTCGCGGATCTCGGTTACCGCATATATGGGACCGCGGGAACGGCTGAGTTCCTGAACGAGAACGGCGTCGAGGCAACCCGGGTTAAGAAGATCAGTGAAGGCAGCCCGAACCTGGTGGACCTTATTCGAAGTGGGCGGATTGACTTGCTGATCAATACTATCTCGAAGGACAAGAAAATCGAGCGTGAAGGGGCGATGATCCGGCGGGCGTCGGTCGAGCATGGCATTCCGTGCCTGACCTCCCTCGATACGGCGGAAGCCCTGCTGTACGCCCTTTCCTCGAGAAAAGAAGGCGAAAGCTTTGACTGCGTCACCATTGACAAATACGTCACCCATCGCGCGACATCTTAGGCTTCCGATCATCGAGCACTCGGCGGTCGGCCCGGGGGTCTGGCGGATGGTCCTCGGCGCACCTGAGCTGGCGGAAGTCTGCTCTCCGGGTCAGTTCCTCCATGTGCTTTGTCATTCGGGCAATGATCCGCTCCTTCGACGGCCGTTCAGCATCCACGACGCCGACCCGAAACTGGGGCTGGTATCGCTTCTCTATCAGGTCGTTGGCCGAGGGACTCGGTTGCTGGCCGAGAGAGTGCCCGGTGAGGCGCTGGACGTTCTCGGTCCGCTGGGGCGTGGATTCGCTCTGCCCGAGACTGCCGGTCAGCCGATCCTCCTCGTCGGCGGCGGGATGGCGGTTGCGCCGCTCTACTTTTTAGCTCGAAAAATGTTCGAATTCTCCGGCAACTTGAAGATCTCTATCCTGTTAGGCGCGCGCACGAAGGATATGCTCCTCTGCCTCGATGAGTTGGCCAGCCTGAGGATTGCTATCCAGACCGCCACGGAGGACGCCTCCCATGGCCATCACGGCCTCGTGACCGGCTTGCTGGAGAGTTACCTGGAGGAAGGCGACAAGCCGCTTGTTTATGCCTGCGGACCGTGGCCGATGCTGAAAGCGGTCGCCGAGATCACGAAAGCCCACAAGCTGGATTGCCAGGTCTCGACCGAAGCCAAGATGGCCTGCGGGGTGGGGGCTTGCATGAGCTGCGTGATCAAGGTGCGAGACGGGGATTCGTCGAAGTACGTCCGATCCTGCAAGGAAGGCCCGGTATTCGATGCCGATGAGGTGATATGGGATGAATAGGCTAGCCACTGAGATTTGCGGCATACGAATGAAGAACCCGCTGATGCCGGCGTCCGGGACTTTCGGTTTCGGGAAGGAATACAGCGACCTGGTAGACCTCAATAAGCTCGGGGCGATTGTCACCAAGGGGACGTCCCTCGAGCCCTGGGAGGGGAATCCGCCCGACCGAATCGCCGAGACTCCGGCGGGAATGCTGAATGCCATCGGCCTGCAGAATGACGGGCTGGACAGCTTGATCGAGGAGAAGATCCCCTGGCTTCGGCAGTTCGATGTGCCGGTGATCGTCAATGTCGTGGGCAAAACGATTGAGGAGTATGCGGAGATCGCCCGACGATTGGATGGCGTCGAGGGAGTCGCCGGCCTCGAGATCAATATCTCATGCCCGAATGTCAAGGAAGGCGGCATCGCGTTCGGTACTGATTGCGAAATGACCGCCAGGGTCGTCAGGGAGGTGCGAAAAGCCACTCGCCTGCCTGTTATTCCCAAGCTCTCGCCCAATGTGACCGATATCGTTGCGATGGCGCGCGCATGCGTTGAGGCGGGAGCAGATGCAATCTCGCTGATCAATACTCTCCTCGGGACGGCGATTGATGCCGAGACCCGTACCTTCCGCCTTGCCAACATCACCGGGGGGCTCTCAGGCCCGGCGATCAAGCCGGTTGCGCTTCGGATGGTCTGGCAAGTCGCTCAGGCGGTGGATGTGCCGGTGGTCGGAATGGGCGGGATCATGACCGCCGAGGATGCGATCGAGTTCCTGCTCGCAGGGGCGAATGCGGTTCAAGTCGGGACTGTGAACTTCGTGAATCCAAATGCGGCAATCGAGATCGCCCAGGGGATTGATTCCTACCTTGAGCGGCATGGGTTCGGAAATGTTGGCGAAATAGTCGGCACAGTGAAGGGGGTTACGTAATGTCCAAGGACAAGATCATTCTGGCACTCGATGTGAGTACCGGGACGGACGCGGTTGAACTCGTAAAGGACCTGAAGGACCATGTCGGCGCGTTCAAGGTTGGGCTGGAGCTTTTTAACTCGACCGGGCCGAGGATTTTCGAATCCCTGAGGGGCGCAGGCGCGGGCAAGGTTTTCTATGACGGGAAGTTCCACGACATTCCGAATACTGTCGCAGGCGCGGCAAGGGCCGCCGTTCGAATGGGCGTCTGGATGTTCAACATTCATGCGCCGGGTGGATCGGCCATGATGCGCGCAGCCTCCGATGCCGCCGCCGAGGAAGCCGACCGATTGGGAATCGAGCGGCCCCTTATCCTGGGCGTGACTGTGCTCACGAGCATCAGCCAGGAAGTCCTGAATCACGAGTTGTCCGTTCCCGTACTCGTCGGAAACCAGGTGACGCATCTCGCCGAGCTTGCTCAGGCATCGGGATTGGACGGCGTCGTGGCTTCTCCTCATGAGATCGCCCAGATCAAATCGTCTTGCGGTCCGGAGTTCCTGGTCGTCACCCCGGGAGTCCGACCTGCATGGGCGGCAGCTAATGATCAGGCGAGGATCATGACTCCAGCGGCGGCAGTTCAAGCAGGCGTGGATTACTTAGTTATCGGGAGGGCAATCACCGGAGCAAGTGATCGAAAAGGAGCGGCACTGAGGATTATCGAAGAACTGGATGCCCTATAAAGGGGAAGGGTGGACAGAATGGGCACGGTTTCTATCCACCCCGGGTGAGTTGGTTCCAGCGTTTTCCCCTGTCTCAGCTTACGCTTAGGGGCAGTTGGGGCACTGAGACATTGATCTCGGAAAGTGTCGCATCTCCTCCTCTCTCATCTACCAAGCGGTGTCCGGCGAAAAGGGCAGTTGGCTCGCCGGACACCAACAACACTCCTAGTCTACGGGCTGGATCTGAGTCACCTTATCCAGCCTCACTTCCTCATGGTCACCGATTATGTATGCACCGTACAGCGGCAAGAACTGCAGATCCTCGACTTTCAGCACCTTATTGTGCTGCTGGCCAAGCCGGTCAGTCCAACTGACCCAGCAATCTCGTCCTACAAACTGTCTCGCTTCTGGTATTCTCATCTCCATCCCTCTCTTTTCCTGCTAGAGTTTCCGCAAACAAAAAAGCCAGGCTGCGGAAACCTGTCGCCCGCCCAAATAAACACCCGGAAAACCGGGGCCCACATGGGCATTACATCAGCGACTCTGTTTCGGCAGCCTGGCTGTCGTACCAGTATTTGCTTCCACCAACCGGTCTCGGCTCTTATGTCCGAGGGTGTCCGGCCCGTGACCGCGACCTACTGGGTTAGATCCATCGGCTTTGCGTCCCCCGATTTCTCAGGGTTTGCCTTTATCGCGTTCTCTCTGTTCACTTTTCGCTTACAGTGGGATTATGCCATGAGCATTGAAACATTGTGCTGTAAGGAATGCCTGTTTTGCACGCGTGTGCGCGCTTCATAATAGTGAATGTTTCGAGTATCATGCGAATGGGCAGAAAGACCACGCAGACGGAAATCGAAACGACTTTTAGAGCAGTTCCATTCTGCAACAGAAGGAGGGAGAGTAAAATGGAGGAGAGGCAAGATCTTCCTCAGGAGCAGCCGTCGGAGGCAGGCCTCAAAGGCGGAGCCGCCTCAATGGCCGCGGGAATGCCGTATGCCGAGACTCGCGCAGCTTTGGCATACTGGAGTCCCGACACCATTAGGTGGGGCCCGGTTTGGTCAGGCTTGCTGGTGACGCTGGGTGCATACCTGGTGCTCGTCTCGATCGGTATCGGGTCGGCATTTTCCGGCTTTAACCCGGCTCTGGCTACCTACGGCAAGGACGTATCCGTCTTTCTGAGTATCTGGACGGCAGCCAGCCTCATAGTGGCTGTGTTCATAGGTGCATGGATAGCAGGACGGACCGGTGCGCTTCTGGGTATGCGAGCAGGCTGGTACCAGGGCACGGTTGTGTGGGCGCTAGCGCTGCTTTTCTCCACCCTGCTCGTTAGCTCGTTTACGTTCGGACTCATTGGTGGGCTGGGCGCGGTCACTTCCGCGGCACGGTTGACGGTTCCGGGCGAATCGGTTGGAGCAGCCAGACTTGCAGCCAGTGCGATTGCCTATACAGCGTGGGTCTTTCTCATCGCATCAGTGCTCCAGTGGGGGGCTGCTGCGCTTGGTGGTTGGCTCGGAGCGATGGGTAAGGTACAGACGGCGGCAGACGAGTCAACATAGCAGTTGGATACGAGCCAGAATCCTGGCCGCCGAGCATTCCTGGCTCGGTGGCCAGTTCCTTTTTGGGGACGCAATGCGCCTCATTTAGGCAGTGTGGCTGTGGGCTTCCTGCCAGCCTCGGTAAACCCACGTTCGGGCTTGCTCCCAATCCGTCTGATCTTCAGCCTCACCCGGCTCAGGAGCGCCCGACATGTAATCCTGATACAACTCGGCCTCGACATCTGGCCACTCGTGAAGGGGGCGCTTGTGCGCTTCCCCGAACCCATAGCGGTAAAGCTCCACGGCCTCTCTGGGATCGAGTGGATGCTCGTCCTCAATCTCTTGCTCAAGCTTGCCCTGGAGCGACTGCCAGTCGTCATCCCAGGAAGGATCCCATTCGACTCTCGGCCTTGTCATGCTTGGGACTTTCCCCAGCGGCCGAGAACCTAAACTCAGAAATCGAACTGATCCACGTTCTCTTTGGTGATGATCGCCCCCGGCATGATAATGACGCCCGTGGGACTCACCTTTAACTTGCCGATCCCCGGGATCTCCATGCCATTGACCGGTTTCTTGCCATCCAGGTAATCGTTTACAAGCTTGGTCGTTACATAAGTGAGCTTCGCGGGATCCCAAAGAGTAAGACCGTTCACCACACCTTGCTTCAAGTAATCCCTGTTCTCGCTCGGAAGGGATAGCCCCCACACGACGACTTTGCCTTCCTTGCCGGTCTGGATCAATGCGCGAGCCGCTCCGGGCACGCCCGGCGAATTGACGCACGCAAAGGCGGCGAGATCGGGGTTCGCCTGAAGAGTCGTGATCGCCAACTGGATGGCCTTCTGGGGGTCGTCATCGTTGAACAGATAAGGCTTCACGAGCTTGATGCCGGGGTATTTCTTCACACCTTGCTCGACCCCTTGAACGTGGAGGTTGAGATTGAGGGCGTTCGGACTTCCCGTCATCACGGCGACCTTCCCTTTGCCGCCAATGTCCTTCGCCACTCGGTCAATGACCTCAGTCCCGATGCCGACGTCATCCGCCGCCGCGACGTAGAAGATGCGCTTGCTCTCGGGCGCATCGGAATCCCACGTGAAGACCTTTATGCCCTTGCTCATGGCCTTCTGAATGACCGGCTTCACAGCCTGATCGTCATTGGGCGAGATGATGATGGCATCCACTCCGCGGGATATCTGGTCCTCGATAATGTCGATCTGCTTGATCGTGTCTCCGCCGGTCGGCGGGCCGAGGAAGACGGCATCGATCCCAAGTTCGTCAGCGGCTTTTTTCATTCCGCGCTCGCAGGCATTTGTGTAGGGAATGCCTATCAGCTTCATGACGAAGGCGATCTTCCTGCCGGACTTCGCAGGTTGGGCCGGGGTGGTGGTCTGGGCCGGCTTCTCCACCCGCCGAGTGCAACCACTCAGGCCGAAGGAAATGAGTAAAATGATGGAAATGGCATAAATGGCGTATTTGGTTCTCAATGCTTCCTCCGTTTACTGTTCACTGTTAACCGGTCACTTGCCTGGCACGTATCCAGGTTCTCAGATTGTCTCCCAGCACCGCCAGGATCAGCATAACTCCGAGGAACAGGACTTGCCAGATATTCGGCACACCGATGAGATTGAGACCGTTTCGGATGATGCCCATGACCGCAACTCCGATGATTGTGCCGATGATACTTCCTTCGCCACCTTTGAGGCTGCTTCCTCCCATGACGACCGCCGTTATGGCCTCAAACTCGAAACCTGAGCCTGCATCGGGCACTGAGGACGCCAGCCGAGCCGCCATTATCACGCCTCCCAGCCCGCAGAGCAATCCCGTCACAGCATATGCAAACAGCTTGATCCTGAACACACTGACGCCCGACAGTCTCGCTGCTTCCTCGCTGGAACCTACTGCGTAGATCGCCCGGCCCAGCGCAGTATAGCGGAGGACGACGATTCCAAGGGTTACCAGCACCAGCGCCACCACGACCGACAGGGGCATCGGCCCGATGGCGGTTTGCCCGAGCGCGACGAATGAGTCAGGGAACCCGGAAAGCGATCGGGCCCCCGATAGGATCCAGGCAAGTCCTCGGGCCGCGCTGAGCATCGCCAGGGTGGCCACGATCGGCTGAACTCGAAGCTTGGTGATCACCAGCCCGTTGATCAGCCCGCAGGCCAATCCTCCCACCATCGCCAGCAAGCACGCCAGCCACACGTTCAGGCCCATCTTCGCTCCAAGGACGCCCACCAGAATCGAAGATATGCCCACCATCGAGCCGACTGAGATGTCAATGCCGCCTGTGATTATGACCATCGTCAGGCCGATGGAGACCACCGCCAGTTCTGAATACTGGCGAGCGACGTTGAAGAGGTTATCGGGCGTGGCAAACCGTTCGCTCAGCTGGGCGAAACAGATGAACACGGCCGCAAATAAAATCAGTATCGCCGATTCTTTTGCTTTCAGGATGGCTTTCATTTTCGCTCGAAAAGCCTGATTCTGTCGAATAGGACGGCAGTCAAGATCACTCCGCCGGTGATGACTTTGTGCCAGTAAATCGGCACACCGAGTAGGATGAGCGCATTGTACAGGACCGCCATTATCGCCGCCCCGATGATTGTCCCAAGCACCGAGCCCTGCCCGCCCGCAATGCTCGTGCCGCCGATGACTACCGCCGCGATGACGTTCAGTTCGTAGCCCATTGCCATATTCGCTTGCGCCGAGGACATCGAGGAAGCCATGATGATCCCCGCGACTGCTGCCAGAAGGCCGTTCAGGGTATAGACCACGACCTTCGTCCGACTGACGCTTATTCCCGAGAGACGTACTGCTTCCTCGTTGCCGCCGGTTGCATAGACGTACCTGCCGGTCGCAACTCGCGAGAGCAAGATCCCGAAGCCGGCTGCGACCAACGTCAGCACGATGATGGGCCGGTATCCCGTTCCGACTACCGCAAAGCTATTGGGGAGAGGCCCGATCCACGCCGCGCCCGTGTAGAGGGTCACTCCGGCGCGGAGGATTCCCATTGTTCCCAGTGTGGCGATTATCGGCGGGATTCTGAGCCTGGTGATTAGAACGGCATTGCCCGCGCCGCAGACCGTCCCGACGCCCAGGGCAGCCAATACGGAGAGCCAGATGCTCGATCCCCCGACCATCATCCGGCCCATGACTGCGGCCGCGAACGCCAGGATTGATGCCACAGAGAGGTCAATCCCGGCGGTCAATATGACCATCGTCATCCCGACACCCATGATCCCCACGACGGCAATCTCCCTCGCGGTCGTAAGGAGGTTCGTCATGGAACCGAAATTGGGCTGGAAAATCCAGAGACAGGCGGCGATCAGCCCCAGGAAGACAAGTGCCGGCAGTTCCCTGATCGAGGAATGTGCTCTTTCGGATTTCATGAGCTGGTCTTAACTACGTGCTTCCCGGGCTTGGTAACTGTGAAGTAGATGTGCGTCCCTTCCGAGTACGCGCCTTTGGCCCTGGCTTTTCCCTCCGACCACACGATTGCATCATCGAGGGTGATGGTTGCTTTCGCCGGATCAGCCGGGATGCACACGAGGGCACGGCAGTCGTTCGGCAGCTCGATTCTGCCGGAATATCCCGTGTTCCACGAGACGGTGATGTCCCCGCGAGGGGCAGGAACGATTGCCTGAGCCCACTCGAGATCGGCGAGCTGCGGAGCGATGATGATCTCCTCGAACCCCGGCTTGGTTGGTTTAACCCCGACCACCTCCGCGGGCAGGATGGAAGTCACCCCGGCTGACCATCCGTGGCAATAGCTGTAGCCCGAATCCAGCACGAAGTCCTCCGGCTTCCGAGGATCATAGACCTCCCAGTAAGTCGTCGCGCCTCGCTTGAGCATCCCGCCCCAATAGCTTCTGATCAGATCGAGCGCCTGCTGACCTTTTTGCACGGAGTAGAGGGATTTCACCACATAGAAGTTCATGTACGGGGTAGTCGTCGGCTCGACCTTCGATGGGTCGAAGATTATCCGCTGGATGCTCTCCCGGCGGCTCGGATCGGCGATTCCGAACAAGACCGCCAGGCAATTCGACTGCTGGCTGATTCGCTGACTGGGACCAAGGCTGGTTCGGCAGTCAACGTATGCACCCGAGCCCTGCGACCAAAGACGTTGGTTGATGGCATTCTTCACAAGCGCGGCACGGGTCCGATAGCCGTCAGCCTTCTTTCTATCACCCATGACCTGAGCGATGTTAATCGCCGACTGAAGTGCATCATAGTAGATCGCCTCCAGGGCCGTGACTTCGTCTTTCTTGTCCATGTCCGACCAATCAATGAAGCACCACCAATCCTTGCGATCGGCGTCCTTGATGAGCGAGTGCTCGTTGAGCTGGGTCTCGAACCATTCCACCTGATGCTTGACGTTCGGATAGAGGAGCTCCACCATCTTCCTGTCACCGGAGTGCAGGTAATACTCCCACAGCACCGAGACGAAGTAGGCGCAGTAGTCCGGGAGAATGAGCGTGGCAGGTCCCGGCCCGACAGCGGGAATCGCTCCATCAGCCAATTGGTTATCGGCGATCCTTATCAGATCGCGCCTTGGCAGCTTATACTCGCCGAAAGCGTAGTATCCCGAAAGGGCCTCGATTCGCAGGTCGCCGATCCAGAGCATCCGGTCGCGCTTGACGCCGTCCTCATGGTAATCCTGCATGCAAAGGCTGGTCGTGTATCGGCCGACTTCCCAAATATGGTTGAGCAACTCGTCCGAGCATCGGAAGCTCCCCTTATTCTCGACTGGATACCCAACCAGGTCGAGGCCGAAGTAATCCACATCCAATGGGTTCTTGCACTCGCTGATTGTCACTTTGACATACCGGAATGCCCTTCTTTGAGGGTTGGTCCACTCGAATTTGTCAACGTTGACGTCAAGGTGGTCAATCGCCTGGAATGGCTTCTCGTGCAAGCATTCCTGCAATGACTCGCCGTATGCCAGGTCGAGGGTCGCCGGCCCACCGGATGTC
>DASRZD010000722.1:0-4793 GCA_035686805.1 Armatimonadota bacterium | reverse complement strand
GAGAAGGTCGGCGCAATGATGGACATCTTCCCCACGTTCCTCGAAATGGCCGGCGGACGAGTTCCGGGGATGATTGACGGATCGAATATCCTTCCCATGCTCAACGATGCCCCCAGTCCCCACGAGCGGCTCTTCTGGGATTACGGCAAACAGCTTGCGGTTCGCCACGGCAAGTGGAAGCTGGTCCTGAACGGCAGGTCTGAGGGCGAGAAGCCGGATGGGGTACATCTCTCCGACCTGGAATCCGATCCCGGCGAGCGCACCAACCTCAAGGACCGGCAGCCCGATCTGGTTAAAGAACTGACCCAGGCCGCAAAGGAGTGGCAGGCATCACTGAAATGAAACTCCTCCTATTGTTCATTGTTTACTGTTCACTGTTCACCGCATGCTGTGCAGCAGACGACTACCTCGTCGGCGTCTACTACTTCGCGGGCTGGTGGCGGGAGACGCCGAATAAGTACATCCCCGCCGGTCATGATTGGCGGGAGGATTATCCCGGCAGGATTCCGGTACTGGGCCAATACAACGAGCAGAAGACCATGGACCGCGAGATCATCGCCGCCTCGAGCCATGGGGTGGACTTCTTCCAAATCCTCTGGTATCCGAACGGCGGCAAGCTCAACGAGGGTCTGCGGACATTCATGGCGTCGCCCAACAATGGCCGCATGAAGTTTACCATCGAGTACGTAAATCACCCACCGTTCGATTTACCCACAGATGAAGCATGGGAAGCTGCCTGCCGGGAATGGTGCGCCGCCATGAAGCAACCGAGCTACCTTAGAGTCGGCGGTCGGCCCGTCTTCAAGGTCCACGGCGCGGATTTCTTCCTTCAGCAGAACGGCAATGATCCCAAGCGAGTTGCAGCCCGTCTGGATACCCTCCGCCGAATCGCCAAAGAGACCCATTTGCCTAATCCTCTCATCAGCGGAGGCATCGGCGCAGGCGGCGTCGCCGGTGAGAAGGTCGCCGGCGTTTATGATTTCCTCACCACGTATATGGAAATGCCGAATCTCCCTCAGCGTGACGAGCCCTATCCATACGAGGACTTGATGAAGTACGCCGAGGACGGCTGGGCTCGGTATGGCAAGGCAGGGAAGCCATACGTCCCTTACGTTCCCTCAGGATGGGATCCACGACCCTGGAAGGATCCTCGGCCCTCATTCGAGATGCCGACCCGCGATCAGTGGAAGGACGCTCTTGTGCGGGTAAAGGCGGCTTTGGATAAGTATCCGAGCCTCGGCATTCCGGTCAATGGCGGCAGGCAGAAGGCGATCCTCATCTATGCCTGGAATGAGTTTGGCGAAGGCGGAATCGTCGCTCCAACGAGGGGCGAGGGCACGATGAAGCTCGATGTCATCCGCGAAGTCTTCGGCCGCTAACGGCTTGCTATTGGTTCAGACGCAATGTGCTCGTCAACCTCAACACCGTCCAGATTTCCTTCCCACAGGTACTTCCTGGTCTCGGCGACTACCACTCCGCTTAGCAGGAGCAGGGCAATCAGGTTCGGGATCGCCATCAGGGCGTTGGCTGCGTCAGCGAAATTCCAGACTACCTTCAGTTCCACCACCGAGCCAATCATCACGAATATGACCCATGCGTACCGATACGGCTTGATCGCCTTTTTGCCGAAGAGGTACTCCATCGCCCTTTCTCCATAGTAAGACCAGCCCAGTATCGTCGAGAACACGAACATCAGCAGAGCGAAGGCCAGCACCATTGGACCGACCACCGGCACGTGCTCGAACGCCGACTTCGTGAGCGCCGCTCCCTGCAATCCCTTGTTCCAGACTCCAGTGTTCACCAATACCAGGCCCGTCACAAGGCACACAACCACCGTATCCCAGAAAGTCCCCGTCGAGGATACCAGCGCCTGCCGAACGGGGTTCCTAGTCTGTGCCGCGGCAGCGACTATCGGCGCCGATCCGAGTCCCGATTCGTTTGAGAAGAGCCCCCGCGCAATGCCGAATCTCGCCGCCTGCATGATGGTAGCCCCGATGAACCCTCCCGCCGCTGCCTGCCCGGTGAACGCTGACTTCACGATGAGGGCGATGGTCGCCGGCAACTGAGAGAAGCCGAGCCCCAGGATAATCAGGCAGCCGATGACATAGAACGCCGCCATCAGGGGGACCAGCGTCTCGCATACTCGTGCTATGCACTTGATGCCTCCCAGGATCACGATGGCGGTCAGTACGGTGAGAACTGACCCGGAGACCCAAGTCGGGACTTTCGCCACCTCCCAGACCATGTGCGAGATTGCATTTGCCTGGACCGTATTCCCTATGCCAAAGGCGGCGATGGCGGTGAATACTGAGAAGATAACCGCCGCCCATTTCATCTTCAATCCGCGCTCCAGGGCGTACATCGGGCCGCCGAGCATTGTCCCGTCTTCCGTCTTTACCCTGTACTTCACGGCAAGCAGCGCCTCGGAGTACTTGGTAGCAATCCCGAATACGCCCGTTAGCCATGTCCAGAGAACTGCGCCCGGCCCGCCGATCACCACCGCGGTCGCAACTCCCACGATGTTTCCCGTCCCAATAGTCGCTGCCAATGCAGTCGTCAATGCGCCGAATTGGCTTACATCGCCCTGGCCCTCCGTTGATCTGCCGAAGGAGAGCTTGATCGCCAGCGGTGTGAATCGCTGTATGATGCGAAGTCGAAAGGTAAGGTACAAGTGCGTGCCGAAAAGGAGGATGAGCATCGGCGGACCCCAAAGATACCTATTGAGCCAGCAAAGGAACTTGTCGCAGGATTCCATGTCTGCTATTTTCTTCGGCATGGCTGCCTTTACCTTCGCGGTTTGAGTGAGACTACGGAAGGGAAACCTGAATTGAAGGAGGACGCCGTGGAAACCGCAATCGAACGAACCATCCAGGTGCAGTCCAGCGAGGCGCGCCTTGAGGGTATGCTGGGAATCCCCGAGGGCGCGAAAGGCGTCGTGCTCTTCGCTCACGGCAGCGGAAGCGGCCGATTCAGTCCTAGAAACCAGTATGTGGCGCGAGTCCTCCGCGAGGGAGGCATCGGCACCTTGCTCATTGACCTCCTCGAGGAATGGGAATCGGACGACAGGAGCAAGGTTTTCGACATTGACCTGCTAGCCGAGCGTCTTCTCAGCGCGACCGAATGGCTTCAGCAGGATGAGCAGACGAAGAAGTCGCCTATCGGTTATTTCGGGGCCAGCACCGGGGCTGCGGCAGCCCTTCAAGCAGCGGCAGAGGCCGACAGTAGAATCAAAGCAATCGTGTCGCGAGGCGGTCGCCCGGACCTGGCGATGGATTATCTGCCTCGCGTGAAGGCGCCGACCCTGCTCATCGTAGGCGGGAACGACTGGCCGGTCATCTCGATGAACCAGCAAGCCTACGACGCGCTCCCCGGGATTAAGGAAATGGTCATCGTCCCCGGTGCGACCCATCTATTCGAAGAGCCCGGCGCCCTCGAAGAAGTCGCCCGCCTGGCAAGGGATTGGTTCGGCAAATATCTTATTTGAAGGTAAGCTCAGCGACGTAGATCTTGTCGCCCTTCATCCAAGTCACGTTGTTCATGCTGATGGTAGGGGCGCAGTCGATGGTTCCTGAGCTGACGCGGAACTCCTTGCCATCCCTCAAGTCCATAGCATAAGCAACTCTAGCTCGGCAGTAAGCCACCACCCCGTTGGAGATGTCCGCCGCTTCCCCATTCGCCACTTTGGTAGTGGTCCTGTTCCCCGTGTCATATGCCCAGACCTGGTTCTTGGAGTCCGTCCAGACTATCGTCCTCCCATCCGACCCGCCAAAATGCTGGTCATCGTCCGGCGAGGACGCGATCAGAAAATCCTCCTCACTTGAGATATTGAAACAGTGAATCTCGCGTTTCTTCGCAATGTTGGTCCAGATCAGAAAGTCTCCGTAGAGATTGGGCCAAGTGATCTTGTTTCCACTGAGCGGGATCTTCTTCTGCTTGCCGGTGATCAGGTCGAGAAGATAGACTTGCTTGTCTTGCCCGATGTAAACCAGACGATTGTCTGATACCGAGCCTCCCATGGTCGGTCCGGCTTCCAGGCGTGGAGTGGAGGACTTCCAGGTTCCCAGCTCCATGACGATCAGGTTGGATCTCTCATCGCTGAAGTCGGTTCGGCCCTTCACGAAGTCGGCCAGTTTGCCCTTGATTCCGCTCCACACGGCGATACCGTCACGGACCGTCGGCAGGCTGGTCTGGCCTTTGTAGATGGTGTACGTCTCGTTCGTCTTCAAGTCATAGCAGATGATACCCTTGGTCGGGGACAGGCAGGCCTTGTCCGTCTCGTTGAGGGACACCACCACCCACTCACCGGATATCATTGGTCTCATTGGGAAACCCTTGAACTCGGGAAGGGTGTATTCCCTGATCTTGGGGGCGCACAAGCCTGCGGTCGCTGCCAGGATGCAAAGCAATACAGCTAGTGGGACTGCAATTGTGATTCTCATATCAGTATTCCAGCCTTTCTTGAGACGAAGTCCGCTAAATCCCTTGGCTACCTGCTATTATACACGTCGAGGTTTGGGTGTCAAGCAGGAAGAAACGAGAAATGCCAGCCGGACGCCCTCGAAGAAGTCGCCCGCCTCGCGAAAGACTGGTTTGCTAAGTACCTAGCTGCCTAGCCTGCATGCGTTGCCCTCTGAAACCCTGCCATGAAACCGGTGATGAAAGCAGCGATGCAGATAGCCGCTGCGATCGCCAAGAGCACCCAGGCCCAGATCACCCAGGTGCGCTGGACCTTCTTGAACTGCTCAACACTTTCCCATCGCCTGTTCTGCCAGGCCCATTCACTGCCCTTTACC